>BQJV01000164.1 GCA_021604885.1 Acidimicrobiales bacterium | reverse complement strand
TCGAGCAGCTCGTCCCAGCGGGCGGTGCCGGGGAGGTTGCCGTTCAGGTGCAGGGCGCGCAGGGTGACGGAACCCAGGGCGACCCGGAGGCGATCACCCGCACCGGTCCAGTCGACGATCCTCGGCGTGAAGCGAGGATGGCTGACGAGCACCGGCCCGGGAGGCACACCGGTGACACGGGCGCGGCCGAATCGGTCGGTCACCGCCGAGTCGCCGTCGACCTCGACGGTCGCACCGGCCTGCGGCGCGCCGCTCGCGTCGGTGACCAGGACGGACAACGTGAGCGGTTCGTCCGCCTGCGCCGGCGTTGCGAAGCCGAGAACCGTCGCGAACAGCGCGGCGACGGCGATCACGGGTCTCGGCATGCACTCGATGGTACGGGCCGCGCCCGGCCGCGCCGGGTCAGCCCGGGACGAACCCGAGGATGCGGCCGAAGAACGCCAACTCGGCCTCCAGCGCCGCGACGATGTTCTCGGCCTTGCGGAACCCGTGCTGCTCACCCTCGAACAGCAGGTACTCCACCTCGACGCCCTTCGCCCGCAACGCGTCGACGATCATCTCGCTCTGGTTCGGCGGCACGATCTCGTCCTCGTCGCCCTGGAGCACGATCATCGGCGCGGCGAGCTGGTCCACATGGTTGATCGGCGAACGGGCGACGTAGACGTCGCGGGCCTCCGGATAGGGCCCCACGAGCGAGTCGAGATAGCGGGCCTCGAACTTGTGGGTATCGGTTGCCAATGCCTCGAGATCGGCGACGCCGTAGCGGCTCGCCCCGACCGCGAACACGTCGTGGAAGGCGAGCGCGGACAGGACAGTGAATCCGCCGGCGCTGCCGCCGCGGATCATCAGCCGGTCCGGGTCGACATCGCCGCGGTCGGCGAGGTGACGCGCCGCGGCGACACAGTCCTCCACATCGGCGATGCCCCAGCGGTCGTCGAGCGCCTGGCGGTAGGCCCGGCCGTAGCCGGTGGAGCCGCGATAGTCGACGTCCACGACTGCGATCCCCCGTGATGTCCAGAACAGGATCGCGGTCTGGAGCTGACGACGGGCCTGTGCGGTCGGACCGCCGTGGGCGAGCACGAGCAACGGCGGACGCTCGCCCGCTGGTGCGACGTGGTCCGGGTTCGTGGGCGGGTAGAAGAGCCCGTGGGCGATCTCGGATCCGTCCTCGCCGGTCGGGAACGAGATGAACTCGGGCTCGACGAGGAACCGACGGTCGAACGGAAGTGCGCGCGCCGGCTTCACGGCGCGCCGAATCGGCGCGCCATCGGCGACGGTCAGGGCGACCACCTCGGTCTCGTGGTCGTAGCCGGCACCCGTGCAGACGAGCTGCGACCGTCCCGCGTGCAGGGAGTTGATCGTGCTGTCCACGGTGGTGATCGTGCGTCCGTCGACGATCAGCTCGTCACCGGTCGGCAACGCCGCAACCGCGACGATCGACCCGTCGATCGACGCCCAACGCTGCATCCCGAAGACCCATGGCGGCGTGGCGATCTCGAAGGGACCGGCCAGCACCGGAGTGAGCGATGCATCGACGAGGTCGACGGCATGGAGATTCCACCATCCGTCGTCGTCGACCACGACGAGGAGCCGATCGTCGACCCAGCCCGGCTCGCAGAACGCGCGGTCGCCGTCGAGCCGGATCAATTCGTCACCGAGTCGACCGTCGGCGAAGGCGTGCACGTGGAGCCTGGTCCGCGTCCACGGCATCTCCGGGTGGTCCCACGAGATGAACGCGAGACGGGTGCCGTCGGCGCTGAGCCGTGGCGAGGACACGAAGTCGCTCTTCGCCCAGAGGGCCGACACGCCGGAGCCGTCGTTGGCAACCGACGCGATCTCGTTCGCCGGCTCGCCGTCGCCGTCGTGACGCTCGCGCACGCAGATACTGAAGCGTCCGTCCGCGGTGACCACGCCGTCGGCGTAGCGATGCCCCCGCGGCGTCGGGGGTTCGGGCGTGATGACGGACGTGCCCGAGTCGTCGGTGAACCGGAGCCGCTGGTCGGCCAGGTCCACCCAGTAGACCCCACCGGTGCCGAGCCACCACGAACCGCCGCCGTACTCGTGGACGAGCGTGCGGACATTGGCGTCCGGCGGCGTGATCTCGACGGGAATGACGGGACCGCGCGACGGCTGATCGGACGTGGCCGGTGTGCGCATCAACGCCGTGCGACCGCCCTCGCTCGGGCGAGACTCAGCCCACCAGATCGCGTCGCCGTCCGTGTGGACCTCGTTGATACCGACCGCGCCTTCGACGAGCGACGCCGCCGTGATCGGTGACGTCCAAGACCCGTAGGCCGTGATGGTCGGCTCCGGGCTCAGGACAGGAACTCCGCGATCCGGCCGACGCCCTCGCCGAGATCGTCGTCACCGAGTGCGAACGACAGGCGGGCGCCACCGCCGACACCGAACGCCTCGCCGGGCACGATGGCGACCTTCGCCTCTTCGAGGAGGATGTCGGCGAGCTCGAGCGTGGTCTGCGGCGTGTGGCCGTGGAAGGTGCGGCCGAGCACTCCCGAGAAGTCCGGGTAGGCGTAGAACGCTCCCTGCGGCTCGGGACAGTCGACGCCGTCGATACCGCTCAGCATCGAATGCATCGTGCGGCGGCGGCGATCGAACGCCTGACGCATCTCGTGGACGGCATCGAGCGGGCCCGACACGGCGGCGAGGGCGGCGACCTGCGCCACATTGCAGACATTGCTGGTGGAGTGGGACTGGAGGTTCTGCGCCGCCTTGATGAGATCGGACGGGCCGATCATCCAGCCGACCCGCCAACCGGTCATCGCGTAGGTCTTGGCGACGCCGTTGAGCACCACGCACGTGTCGGTGATCTCGGGCACGACGACCGGCAGCGAGTTGAACTCGTTGTCGCCATAGACGAGGTGTTCGTAGATCTCGTCGGTGATCACCCAGATGCCGTGCTCGACCGCCCAACGGCCGATCGCCTCGATCTCGTCGCGCGAGTAGACGGCGCCGGTGGGGTTGGACGGCGACACGAAGACGAGGGCCTTGGTGCGCTCGGTGCGGGCCGCTTCCAGCTGCTCCACCGAGGCGCGGAAGCCGTCGGGCGCGGTTGTGAGGACCGGGACGGTGACGCCGCCGGCCAGGGCGATCGGCTCGGGGTAGGTGGTCCAGTAGGGCGCGGGCACGAGCACTTCGTCGCCCGGGTTCAGGAGCGCCTCGAAGGTGTTGTAGACGGCGTGCTTGCCGCCGTTGGTCACGAGGATGTCGGCGGGGTCGCAGACGAAACCGCTGTCACGCAGGGTCTTGGCGGCGAGGGCCTCCTTGAGCTCGGGAAGCCCGCCGACACCGGAGTACTTGTGGTTGACCGGGTTGCGGCAGGCCTCGACCGCGGCCTCCACGATGTGAGCCGGGGTGGCGAAGTCCGGTTCGCCCGCGCCGAAGCCGATGACGTTCTCGCCGGCGGCCCGCAACGCCTTCGCCTTGTTCGACACGGCGAGGGTTGCGGAGGGGGCGATCGCGCCCACTCGACGGGAGATTCGTCCGTTGCTCGTCTCTGTGCTCATGAAGGCCGAGACTACGAAGAAACCGGCGACAAAGCGCGACGGTTTCCCCCATTTCCTGCGACCATTGCGGGCGTGAACGCCGTGCCTGACATCACCATCCCGTCCGACCTGCTCCCCGCGGACGGCCGCTTCAACAGTGGCCCCACCAAGGTGCGTCCCGAGGCGCTCGACGCCCTGCGCGCCCGCGCCACCGACTACATGGGGACCTCGCATCGTCAGCTTCCGGTGCAGTTGGTCGTCGCCGAGCTGCGCAACGGCATCGCCGAGCTGCTCCGAGCCCCGGACGGCTACGAGATCGTGCTCGGCAACGGCGGCTCCACCGGCTTCTGGGACTGCGCGACGTTCGGCCTCATCGAGCAGCGCAGCCACCACCTCAGCTTCGGCGAGTTCTCCAGCAAGTTCGCCAAGGGCGTGGCCGCGGCGCCCCACCTCGACGAACCCTCGATCAGCGAGTCGGAGCCGGGCACGCATCCCCCGCTCGATCCCGCCGCGGATGTGGATGCGTACTGCTACCCGCACAACGAGACCTCGACGGGTGTCATGGTCGAACCGGTACGAGCCGGCGGCGACGACCAACTGATGATGCTCGATGCCACCTCGGCCGCGGGCGGTCTGATGTTCGACGCCACCGCGACCGACGTGTACTACTTCGCGCCGCAGAAGGCGCTGGCCTCGGACGGCGGCTTGTGGATCGCGATGATGTCGCCGGCCGCCATCGAGCGCATCGAGCGCATCGCGGCCTCGGACCGCTGGGTCCCGCCGTCGCTCGACCTCATGATCGCGCTCGACAACTCCCGCAAGGACCAGACCTACAACACCCCCGCGCTGGCGACGGTCTTCCTCACTGCCAACACGGTGAGCTGGTTCAACGACAACGGGGGCCTCTCGTGGTCCGCCGGCCGCTCGAACCAGTCGGCCGAGATCCTCTACGGGTGGGCCGAGGCGAGCGATGCGGCCTCACCGTTCGTGCAGATCGAGGAACAGCGCTCCAAGGTCGTCGGCACGATCGACTTCGACGACGCGATCGACGCCGATGTCCTCGTCGAGGTGCTCCGTCGCAACGGCATCCTCGACACCGGCGGGTACCGCAAGCTGGGTCGCAACCAGCTGCGGATCGGCCTCTTCCCGGCGATCGAGCCGAGCGACGTCGAGGCGCTCACGCACTGCATCGACCATGTCATCGGCGCGCTCTAGCTAGGGCGTGATGCCGACCCGGGCGACCGGTTCGGCGACACCGGCCCGACGGCGCGCACTCAGATCGAGCCCCGTGAGGAGCGCTGTGCGCAGGTCCCGCGGGTCGATCAACTCGTCGAAGCCGAGGCCGGCGGCCGAGCGATAGCTGGACTCCAGCTCCGCCTGGCGCAACGCGGCACGGGTCTCGTCGTCGGCGCCCACCGCGTTGCCCGCGCCCTGCGCGCCCATGGCGCCGAGGGTGGCACCGGGGAACCCGTACGAGAGCGTCTGTTCGTCGTAGCCGTTCATGGCCATGACACACGATCCGAATCCGTAGGCCTTGCGGATGGTGACGTGGAGCTTCACCGTGCGGGCCCGGGTCTGGGCGGTGAACATGCGGGCGCCGGCCCGCAGGATGCCGGCGCGCTCGGACACCGAGCCGGCCAACACGCCCGGATTGTCGGCGAGGAACACCAGTGGCAGGTGGAAGCTGTCGCACACCTGGATGAAGTGCGCCGCCTTGTCCGCCGCGTCGACGTCGATCGAACCGGCGATCACGGCCGGCTGGTTCGCGACGACGCCCACGGCGTGACCACCGATGCGCGCCAGTGCGCACACCACCGACGGACCGAAGTCCGGCTGGATCTGGAAGAACCCGCCGCCGTCGACGACGCTGCTCACGGCATGACGCATGTCGTAGGCCTGGTTGGCATCACGGGGGACGATCTCGAGCATCTCCTCGACCCGCCGGGGCTCCAGGTCGCCCGTGTCGACCCACGGCGGGCGCTCCCAGGCCGACGAGCCGAAGAAGGAGAGGTAGGTGCGGACGTCAGCGAGCAGCGACGCGTCGTCGGCCGCCACGTTGTGGACCACGCCGCTCGCCACGGCGACCGCGGGACCGCCGAGTTCCTGCTTCGTGATCTCCTCGCTCAGCGAGGCGAGGACGACCGGCGGGCCGGCGGTGAAGATCGCTGCGTCACCGGTCATGACCGACCAGTCACAGAGCGGTGCGGTGATCGCGCCGTGGCCGGCCGACGAACCCATCACGCCGCAGACCATCGGCACGAGTCCGGACAGGCGGCCCTGCGCCTGGAGATCTCCGGGCCCACCGCCGCCGGGGTCGCCGGGCATCGGCGGACGGTGCCCGGCCCCTTCGAGCAGCATGATCAACGGCACCCGTTCGCGGCGAGCGATGTCGGCGATCCGCCAGCGCTTCCGCGATGCGGCCGGGCCGATCGAGCCGCCCATGGTCGTGAAGTCCTCTGCGCCGACCGCGACCGGACGGCCGTCGATCGCGCCGACTCCAGCCACGAGCGCGTCCGCCGGCGCGCCGCCGCCCGCGAGTGTGCCGATCTCGGCGAAAGTGCCGGCGTCGAGGAGTGCATCGATGCGGGAGCGGGCATCGAGTCGGCCGGCATCGGCGCGAACCTCGACCTTCTCGGGTCCGCCCATGGCGCGGGCCACCTGTCGACGCGAGTCGAGATCGTCGAGGGTCTCGCCCCAGTCGTGACCGTCCGTCATCGGGCCGGAGCGTACCGCCTGGTCAGATGATGGTGAGAACCGCGACGTTCCACGACACGACCGCGAGATACCAACCGGTCGTGCCGGCGAGGGAGAGCGCCGCGATCCGCGACCCCTCCACGCGGGTGAGCAGAGAGGCCACGAGGACGAGCACGAGGCCCTTCAGCGCGCCGACCTGCCACAGGTTCTCGACGAAGGGTTGGACGAACGGATTGCGTTCGCTTCCCCCGCGGTCGAGGACCATCGCCGTGGTGACGAGATCGAAGAGATTGAGAACGACGAGCCCGACATAGAGCGCCCACCGCGGGTCATCGACGATCGCCCGCACACGGGTGACCGCGACAACAGCAGACTCGCCCTCCAGGGTTTCCACTCCACTCGCCACGTTCGGGACCCTAGTGTCGCCGCTCATCGTGCACCACTCGGGGTGGGCGGTTCACTCACCCTTCGTGGCTGCGGACCGTCCAGTCGATGAGCGTGGCCATCGTGCCCGCGAGCGACTCGCGCCGAACGCCCCAGCTCTCGAAGCCGGCGCGATGCGCACTGACGTGAGCGAGCATCGTGGTCAGCACGCCGGCCGCTGCCCCCGGTTCGAGCCCGTTCGCGAGCCGTCCGTCCGCCTGCGCGGAGGTCGCAAGGTCGCGCAGCGACAGGAACACGCCGTTGAGCAACTGCACGCGGGCCGCGAAGAACCGCTCGTCACCCTCGGCCGTGGCGATGTCGATCGCCCGCAGCATCGCGTCGTGCTCGTCGAAGTAGGTGAGGAAACCGTCGGCGAGGCCGGCGGCGGCCTCCGGGCCCTCCCAGGCCGGGTCGGTCACCAACGCTCGGAGCTCATCGCTCCCCTGCGCCACCATCGTCTCGATCAGGTGGAGGACGACGTCATCGACGTCGGAGAAGTACTGGTAGAAGGTCGCCGGTGACGTGCCCGCCCGGCGGGCGATGTCCG
>BQJV01000163.1 GCA_021604885.1 Acidimicrobiales bacterium | reverse complement strand
GTCGACGCGTTGATCGACGTCGGCGGATTCGACCCCGCGCTGCGGGTGGGGGAGGACGTCGACCTCGTCTGGCGGCTCGTGGCGCGTGGCGGCACGGTTCGCTACGCGCCCGAGACCGAAGCGCAGCATGCACCGCGGTCCTCGTGGATCGCGATGGCCCGTCAGCGGGTGGCCTACGGGTCCTCGGCCGTTGCGCTCACCAAGCGGCACGGTGCCGTCGTCGCCCCGGCGCGCTGTTCGAAGTGGAGTCTCGCCGCGTGGGTCGCCGCGCTGACGGGTCGACCCGGACTCGGCCTCGGGATCGCGGTGGGATCCTCGGCCGCGCTGGTCGGCAAACTCGAGGGGGTGCCCGACGCGCCGCGCGAGGCCGCCCGCATCGCGGCGTGGGGTCATCTCCACTCGGGGATCGGTCTGGGCCGCGCCGTCTCACGGGTCTGGTGGCCGGTGCTGCTGCCGCTGGCGGTGGTTCGGCGCCGCCTACGAGTCGGCGTGCTCGTGGCGATGACCGCGCCGGCGGTTCGTGACTGGATCACCGGCGACCGCTCCACCGACGCGGGCCGCGGTGTCGCGCTGCGGGTCGCCGATGACATCGCCTATGGGGTCGGCGTGTGGTCCGCCGCCGTGCAGGCGCACGACCTGAGGGCTCTACTTCCCGAGCTGACCGAGTGGCCTGGGAGGCGACCGGCGATGGAGAGCGATACGGTCGCCGGACCATGAGCGCACTCGTACCCGAACGTCTTCAGAAGCTCGTCGATCGCTGTCGCCGCGAGGTCGACGAAGGGCGCATCCCGGGCTGCCAGGTCGCCCTCGGCTTCGAGGGGGAGGTCGTCCTCTTCGAGGCGTTCGGCGATCTGACCACAGACCACCGCCTGCCGACCTACTCGGCGATCAAGCCGACGGTGAGCCTCACGGTGCTCGAGCTCGCCGCCGAGGGGCTGCTCGACGTCGACGCACCCGTCGCGTCGGTGCTCCCGGCCTTCGGGACGAACGGCAAGGAAGCAATCACGCTCTCGCAGGTTCTGTTGCATGCAGGCGGCTTCCCGCACGGGCCGATGGGGCCGGCCGAGTTCGCCGATCGAGCCGCCCGGCTCACCCGCTACGGGCAATGGCGCACCACGTGGGAGCCGGGCACCCGCTTCGAGTACCACGCGTCCGCCGCCCACTGGGTGCTCGCCGACTGCATCACCGAAGTGACGGGTCGCCATCACGCCGATGTGGTGACCGAACGCGTGATGACGCCGGCTGGTTGCTCGCGATGGCTGGCGATCCCGACCGCGGACCAGGCGGACATCGTCGATGTGGTGAGCGTCGGTGAAGCACCGGATCTCGCCGCACTCGCCCGACAGTTCGGCATCGAGGAGCTGCCCGCCACCGAGGTGACCGACGATGCCCTGCTCGCGTTCAACGACCCGGCGATTCGGGCGGCGGGCCATCCCGGTGGTGGCGGCATCACCTCCGCCGCGGAGATGGCGCAGTGGTATCAGGCGATCCTTCACGACGACGGCGACATCCTTCGGCCGGAGGTGAAGGTCGACGCGCTCGAGACCATCCGCCAGACCCATGTCGACTGGATGGGCGTGTCGGCCAACCGCACGCACGCGTTCACGATCGCCGGTGGCGACGGCCAGGCGGTGATGCGCGGGTACGGCCACGGCACGGGACCGAGCGCGTTCGGTCACGGCGGCGCGAAGGGGCAGCGGGGCTACGCCGACCCGTCGACCGGCATCTCGCTCGGGTTCATGACCCACGGCCTCGACAAGGACGATCTGGTCACTGCCAAGCGCTGCGCGGGGATCGCGTCGGCCGCGGGGAAGGTCACCGTCCCGCTCGACTGAGTCGGATCACACCTCGAGCCGGAGGATGAGCAGACCGAGGACGGTCGGGTGATCAGAGGCCGCGTGCCTCGAGATAGGTCGCGGCGACGGCCCGGCTCTCTGCGTCGTGCATCGCCGTGGCCAACTGGTCGGCATCGCTCCAGGCGCCGTCGGTCGACACGAGTGCCTCGGCCGCAGCGTCGACGGCGTCGAGGGTGACGCGCAACGTGTATGCCGACTTCTCGGCCAGAGCAGCCGCGAGGGTTGCCACCTCGGTGTCGAGGTCGTCGTCGGGGACCATGCGATTCGCGATCCCGCGTACGTGCGCCTCCATCGCGGTGAACGGGCGACAGGACAGGACGAGATCCCGCGTCGCCGCGGCCCCGATCTCCCGGACGAGTCGCGGGATGCCACCCCAGGTGAGCGGGATTCCCAGGTCGACCTCGGGGATGACGAAGTTGGTCGACTCCGCGGTGACGCGGAGATCGCATGCCATGGCGAGGAGGACACCGCCGCCGATGCAGTGACCGTGGATGGACGCGATCGTGACCGCCCGCATCCGCTCCACGGCCTCCACCATCACCCGCCCCGCGTCGGCGCCGTCGCGGGCAGACCGCTCGCCCGCGTCGCCGAAGCCGGAGAGGTCGGCGCCCGCCGAGAACGCCCGTCCTGCGCCCGACACAATGACCACGCGTACGTCGGGTCGGTCGTCGAACCACGCCGCGGCCGCGGCGAGCTCGTCCAAACAGTGCGTTGAGAGCGGGTTGAGCTTGGCGGGCCGGTCGAGGGTCAGTCGGCCGATCCGCCCGTCGACGGTGGTGGTGAGCGTGTCGAATGCCATACGCGACGATGCCACGCTCGCAGGAGGAGCGTGGCACCGAAGCATGCGACTGGCGAGTCGCGGCTCGCCACCACTGACCGGGGGTCGGTCAGAGAATGGGGGATGTCCTTCGTCAGGCGATCTGGATGGTGTCCGCGGCGGTGACGGCGTCCGCATCGACGTCCACGTCGTTCGCCGTCGGCTCGAGGATCGACAGGTCGCCGGTGATCGCTTCGACGCGTGCCCAGTCGGTCACGTCGGCGTCCTCGGTGAGGAACACGATCTGCTGCTGTTCGCTCGAGCGGACGAGCATCTCGAGGACCGGCGCCTTGAGGTCGGGGTCGAGGCCGTTGAGCGAGTCGTCCAGCACGAGCGGCAGGTTCTCGCCGGCCGGGCCGATGCCGCGGACCTCTTCCAGGCGCAACATGAGCGCGTGCGCCAGGGCGGCGACTTCGTCGTTCTCCGTGTCGATCGGGAGGGGGCCGGCGCTCAGGGCGCCGACGTCCTTGACCCGACGGGCGGCTTCCTCGATCTCGTCGCGGTGCTCCTCGGCCCACTCGACCACGAGGTCGCCGGCCGTCTCGAACCAGGCAGCCATGGCCGCCTCGTGCTCGGCGTTGGCCTCCAGGAGGCGCTGCCGTGAGGCCTGGCTGTCGAGCAGGCCGTTGACCCGCTGGAGATGGAAACCGAGATAGGACTGCGCGCCCGCTTCGGCCAGCGCCGCCTCTTCGGCCTTGCGGGCCCGCTCGCCGCGCTGGTTCTGCACGAACGAGAGCGCCGTGATCATGGCGGCGAGGATCACGAAGGCCATCGCTGCGGTCTGACTGATCCACATGACCGACGGAACGGCGAGAATCGCGGCTGCCACACCGCCGAAGAACGAGATCCTGCGGAACCTCTCGGCGCGGGCCTGGGCCTCCTCGAAGCGGGCGTGGCGCTCCTCGATCCGGGCGACGACAGCGGCGTCCTCCGGTGCGGAACCGCTGGCGTCGGCTTCCTCGTCCAGCGAGGCCTGCGCGGCCTTCACGCGGTTCGCGAGTCCCCAGAGCTCCTCGGGGTCGGCCGATGCGAGTCGACGGATGATCTGGTCGTGGTGGGTGCTCGTCGTCAGATCGGTCGAGGTCAGACGCAGCTGGCGCTTGGCGCTGCGGGTGTCGAGGCCGGCGACCGAGAGGAGGTCGATGTTGCCTTCGTCGTCGGCGAAGCGCGCACTGACGTCGGCCGAGGCCTCGACGTCGATCACGCGGGCCCGGGCGCCGAACGGGCGGAAGACGGCGAAGCGGTTGCCGTTGTCGGCGACGATCTCGGCGTGCACGCCGGCGCGGCTCGAACTCAGCGAGCCGATGAGCTCGGTGATGAGCCCCTCGCGCTCGAGCCGTCCCACACCGCCGATGACGGTGAGACGGGGGTGGAACTCCAACGAGAAGGTGTTCTCGTCAGCCTCAATGACAAGCCGGTCGAATCGCATGTGGTCCTTACGGCTCAGTTCGCGCCCCACTTGAGCCATAGGACCCAAATCCATAGGGCGAAGTGACCATGGTCACGATTTCGTCGCGTGTTCCCGTTCTCTCCGGGAACAAGGTTGGTGACGCCCGTGGGGCGTGGCATCATTGCCGACGCCTCACGCGTGCGTGAGGACTGCTCCCTTAGCTCAGTCGGCAGAGCGTCTCCATGGTAAGGAGAAGGTCGTCAGTTCAATTCTGACAGGGAGCTCCACGGAACGGCCCGCCGCTCCGAGGGCGGCGACGTAGCTCAGTTGGTGAGAGCGCTCGACTCATAATCGAGAGGTCGACAGTTCGAATCTGTCCGTCGCTACGCGTTGTCTTCGCCGCTATGCGGCGGAACCACCGCCTCCACAGGGCGGGACCCCGCCTCCGCAGGGGCGAAACGACCAGCGTTCGGCCAGAATGGAAACCATGTCGGCATCTCCGCGACGTCTCCGGATCGTCACCGATCCGTCACGTAACGCCGACGGCGCCGGCGGGTCCAAATGTGCAGACGCTTCGATGGACGACCTCGTCCGACGAGCGGTCGACGGCGAGCGCGAAGCGTTCGACGAGATGGTGCGCCGTACCCACCGCGATGCGTACGGGTTGGCGCTCCGGCTGACGAGCGACGAGGAGGATGCGAGAGACGTGGTGCAGGACGCCTACCTCCGTGCGTATCGCAGCCTCGACCGCTTCCGGGGCGACGCCCAGTTCAGCACCTGGTTGTACCGGATCGTCGCGAACTGTGCGTCCACGGCCACCGGCAGGCGCGCCCGTCATCGCCACGAGGAGCTCCCCGACGAGTCGGCCGTGGCCGAGCTTCGGCCGGACTTCGATCCGGTGATCCAGGCCGACGTCGCCGAGCTGCGCGATGAGCTGGACGACGCCATCCGTGACCTGCCGCCGCGGCTGCGCGCGGTCGTCGTGCTCCGCGATGTCTACGACATGCCCCACGACGCCATCGCCGCCGAACTGGGCATCTCCGTCAGCGCCGCCAAGGTTCGCCTGCATCGAGCACGCCGTCGGCTCCGCGAGCGTGTCTTCCCGCTCCCGGGAGAGGAACTCCATGCGATCTGACCGTCTCCACCCGCACTGCCGCGACCTCACCGAGGACCTCGCCGCCGGCGACGACGTCGTGCTGTCCGCCGACGCACGAACCCACGTCGCCGAGTGCCTGCGCTGCCAGGCCGAGCTCGCGAACTTCCGCCGTCTGCGTCGCTCGATGCGAGCGCTGGCGGACGCCCCCGTGCCGGTCGACCCGAGCCTCGAACACGACATCCTCGTCGCCCTGGACGCGGTCGACGGGCGGCCGAGCCTGCGTGTGCCCGGCTATGCCGCAGCGGCCGTCGGCGGCCTGGCCGCCGCGGCGGGGGTCATCGCCCTCGCGACACGTGGTCGTCGCGGTGGTCGGCTCGCCGTCTGAAACCGCGCCGGACCCGGAGGACGGTATTCAGGGGGCCAGTGGTAACCTTGGCCGTCGCCGAGGGGCGTGGCTCAATTGGTAGAGCATCGGTCTCCAAAACCGAAGGTTGCAGGTTCAAGTCCTGTCGCCCCTGCAGAACCAACCAAGGATCTTCCTCAATGTCGATGAACCGACAGCAGAAGCGCATGCTGCAGAAGCAGGGCGAGGTCGACGCCGACGGCTCGCCCGTACGCACACGTCGCCAGCCCCAGCAGTCCGCGCCCCAGGAGCGCACGAGTCCGCTCCAGTTCCTGCGCGAGGTGCGCGGCGAGCTGCGCAAGGTGGCCTGGCCGTCACGTTCGGAGACCATCAACTACTCGATCGTCGTCCTCTTCACCATCGTGGTGCTCGGCGCGATCATCTACGGCCTCGATTGGGTCTTCTCCACCCTCATCCTCGACCTGTTCGAGAACTGATCAACCATGACTGACGAGAACGAAGACATGAACGAAGAGACCCCCTCCGACGAGAGCGCCCCCGCGGAAGAGACGAGCGCCGAAGAGGCCGTCGTCGCCGAGGCCGAGGAGATCGTGGCGGAAGCCGCGGAGGATCTCGCCGATACCTCCGATGCCCCCGATACCGCCGATGCCGACGACGCTCCGCCGGCGAACAGTCCGATCGGTGCCGGTCTGGCGAACGAGTGGACGGGCGGCACCGCGGATCCCGTGGCGTCCCCCGAAGCCGACGTGCTGCTCGACGAGGACGACCTGTTGGCCGAGGACGACCTCGAGCCCTACGTCTCCCCGTACGACCGACCCGGCCGCTGGTTCGTGCTCCACACCCAGTCGGGCTACGAGAAGAAGGTCAAGCAGAATCTCGAGGCCCGCATCGCCTCGATGAACATGGAGGAGCGCATCTACGAGGTGGTCATCCCCACCCGTGAGATCCCCGAGTTCAAGAACGGCAAGAAGGTGATGACGGAGAAGAAGCTCTTCCCGGGTTATCTCCTGTGCCGCACCTCGCTCGACGACGACGCCTGGTACGTCATCCGCAACACCCCCGGGGTGACCGGCTTCGTGAACCAGGGCGGAAAGCCCTCGCCCATGCGTCGCAAGGACGTCGAGAACTTCCTCGGTGTCGAGGCGGACCGCACGCAGGAGCAGACCAAGCGCGCCAAGCCGATGTTCGAGTTCGAGATGGGCGAGTCGGTCCGCGTGAAGGAGGGTCCGTTTGCGGACTTCTCCGGCGAGATCATCGAGATCAACGAGGATCAGCTCCGCGTCAAGGTGCTCGTGAACATCTTCGGTCGCGAGACCCCGGTCGAGCTCGAATTCGCCCAGGTCGGTCGGATCTAGCCCGCGCGGGTTGTCGCGCGGGTTCTCCGACTCCAGACTGATACGTCCGCATTTCTCCGTAGGAACTCTCATGGCCAAGAAGCAGGTCGCTGCTGTCGTCAAGATCCAGATCCCGGCCGGTCAGGCTTCGCCTGCACCGCCCGTCGGCACCGCGCTCGGTCCGCACGGTGTCGCGATCATGGACTTCTGCAAGGACTACAACGCGCGCACGGAGGATCAGCGCGGTCAGGTCGTCCCGGCCGAGATCACGATCTACGAGGACCGTTCGTTCTCGTTCATCCTCAAGACCCCGCCGACC
>BQJV01000162.1 GCA_021604885.1 Acidimicrobiales bacterium | reverse complement strand
CGAGCGGCGGCAGCGGCAACATGTTGAGCAGGCCGACGGAGATGTTGAGGCCGGCCATGAAGATGAGGACGGACTCGAGGCCGTTCTCGGAGATCTGACTGCCGACCCGAGCAGCGCCGTAGATCGAGATGATGCGCTCGTCGTCGGGGTTGCCGTCCTCCAGCGCCCGGCTGGCCAGCTCCCGTTCCTCGGCGTTGGTGGACGTGATGTCGTCGTGGACGCTGTCGATGTCGCCGCTCAGGGTGTCGCTCACGAACGTCGGCAGGGCACCGCCGGTGAGGGTCTCCCACATGCCGGACGTGATCGTGGTGAAGAACGAGCCGAACTCGCCGATCGAGCGGCTGCCCGCTTCGAAGAGGTTGAGGGAGTCGCGCCTCGCCTCCCCGGAGACGCCGAAGAAGCCTTCGGTGGCAACCGACGCGGGAAGGATCTCGTTGAAGACCGCGTCGTCGACCACCCGGACCTCGCCGAGGGTGGCGGAGTCGAAGATGACGGGAATCGGCTCCCCGATGCGATCACCGACTGCGGCGGTCACGTCGGCCCAACTGAAGACCTCCACACCGTCGATGGCCAGGATCCGGTCCTTGAACTCGAGCCCGACGATCGCCTCCTGTCCGGCATCGGTCAGGCGACCTCCGAGCACCACGGATTCGGTGATGGTCTCGCCGTCACTCTGGTAGACGACCTCGACCTCCTGGGCACCGCGGGCCTGCACGATCTGCCCGAACTGCTGGAAGTCGTCGACCTCGATGCCGTCGACGGACAGGATCTCGTCCCCGATCTCGAGCTCGAGCGCAGCTGCGGCGCTCTGGTCGCTCACGCTGCCGATGGTCCATTCGCCGTTGTCGTCGGCGACGCCCTGCCACGCGATGAACGCGAACACCAACAGGAACGCCATCGCGAAGTGCATCAACGAACCGGCGCTCACGACCAGCAGCTTCCGAGGAAACGACTTCACCCGATAGGCGCGGTGCTCGTCGCCCGGCTCGGTCGGGTCGAGATTGTTCATGCCGATGATGCGGACGTAGGCGCCCGCCGGGATCATCTTGATCCCGTATTCCGTCTCGCCCTTCTCGAACGACCAGATGCGGGGCCCGAACCCGATGAAGAACTCGGTGACCTTCATCCCCGTGAGCTTGGCGGTGAGGAAGTGCCCCATCTCGTGCATGAAGATCATGAAGATGATCGCCACGACGATGAACGCGAGGTTCCAGCTGGCGAGCATGCCGAGCAGCACGATTGCGACCACGACGAGGGCGAGCCCGGTGAAGTCGTTCGGTCGCTCCTCGACCTCGGCCTCGTCGGCGCCGCCGATACGCATGGTCATACTCGGGTCCTCGAATCGATCAGATCGGCGGCCACGGCACGGGCCTGGCGGTCGGTCTCCAGAACAACGTCGACCGTGGTGGCTTCTGTTCCCGGCCATGCCTGCAGCGCCGCATCCAGCACGTCGGAGATGTCGACCCAGCGGATACGGCCCTTGAGGAACTCGTCGACCGCGACCTCGTTGGCGGCGCTGAGCCACGCCGGCGCGGTCTCGCCCGCCCGGCCTGCCTCGTAGGCCAGCCGGAGGCAGGGAAAGGCCTCGAGATCGGGGGTCTGGAAGTCGAGTTGGCTCATCTCGGTCCAATCGATCGCGCCGTACGGCACTTCCAATCGGTCGGGGAACGCCAACGCGTAGCCGATGCACAAACGCATGTCGGGCATCGACAGCTGGGCGATGGTGGCACCGTCCGTGTAGCTGACCATCGAGTGGATGACGGACTGCGGGTGGACGACCACGTTGATGCGGTCGTAGTCGATCCCGAACAGCTCGTGGGCCTCGATCACCTCGAGGCCCTTGTTCATCAGCGTGCTGGAGTCGATGGTGATCTTCGGGCCCATCGACCAGGTGGGGTGAGCCAGGGCGTCATCGATCGAGACTGACTCGAGGTCCGCCCGGGTCCGACCCCGGAAGGGTCCGCCGCTGGCCGTGAGCACGATCTCGTGCACCCGATCCGCGTCCGTGATCTTGCCGTTGACCTCGTTGGCCCGCAGGCACTGGTGGACCGCGCAGTGCTCGCTGTCGACGGGGACAAGATCGCCCGCCGAGGCCGCCCACACCCGCTGCACGACGGGGCCGGCGGCGATGAGTGATTCCTTGTTGGCGAGCCCGAGCCGCTTGTCGGCTTCGAGAGCGGCGAGGGTGACCGACAGGCCGGCGAAGCCGACGACGCCGTTGATCACGACATCGCTCGTTGTGGCGGCCTCCGCCATCGCATCATCGCCGACGAGTAGTTCGGTGCCGTCCGGCAGCCGCCCCGCGAGCCCGCGGGCCGCGTCTTCATCGGCGACCGCGACGACCGCCGGGCGGAACTCGGCGGCCTGCTCCACGACCGTGTCGACCGAGCGGGCGACGCCCAGCGCTTCGACCCGGTAGCGGTCCGGCTCGACGCGGACGATGTCGAGCGTCTGCGTGCCGATGGATCCGGACGAGCCGAGGACGGCGACGGACGTGGTCATGGGCGCGACGCTACCTGTCGCCGATGCGCTGGCGTGGGTCGCGGCGAGGGGCCGGGATGCTCAGCCGGGGACGCCGACGTCGAGCAGGCGAGCCACGTAGTAGGTGGCCGGCAGCACGAAGAGCAGTCCGTCGAAGCGGTCGAGGAGACCGCCGTGGCCGGGCAGAATCGATCCCATGTCCTTGATACCGAGGTCACGCTTGATCTGCGACTCGGCCAGGTCCCCGATCGGGGCGGCGAGCGCACCGACGATGCCGAGCAGGAGAGCGGCGCCGAGGCCACCACCCCAATCGTCACCGGCGAACGGCGAGGGCTGACCCAGCAGACCCATGATGACGCCGGCCGCGACGGCGACGACCATGCCACCGACGAGACCTTCCATCGTCTTGTTGGGACTGGCGGGCGACAGCGGTGTGCGCCCCATCGCCTTGCCGATCGTGAGCGCACCGACGTCGTAGCCGACGGTGATCAGGATCGCGGCGGTGAGCATGCCCGTGCCGACGTCGACGTCGCCGACGTTCAGCGACAGCAGCAGCGCCGCGAACGACCCGAGCAGACCGATGTGGAGGATGCCGAGCAGGGTCGTGCCCAGCCCGCGGACCGCCGATTCGTTGCCCACACCGGTGAGGTACCAGAGGGAGCCGAAGACGACGGAGAGCACGAGAATCAGCGTCATCGCCGCCTCGCCTCGCCAATACACGGCCAGCGGCATGGTGACGGTCGCGGCGAGGCCGAGAAGCACGGCCGGCTGATGCCCGGCGACGCGCACGGCATTGAAGTACTCCACGGCTGCAAGACCGAGCGCCAACGTGACGACGATCAGCGCGGCGGCGGGACCGACCCACATGGCGGCGAGGATGAGTCCGGCCAGGCCGACACCGACGATGACGGCCGCGGGCAGGTCCCGCTCCGAATCGTTCGATGTGCCCCGGGTCGCGTTGAGCGCAGCACCGAGTGAGGGCTCGGCCGTTCGCTTCGCCTCCGAGTCGTCGAAGGCGAAGAAGTCGTCGGCCGTGTCCGGTGCTTCGTCGACGACGGGCGCGGCCGGCGGCAACGGCTCCTCCTCGTCGGCCCAGCGCGGGGTGGACGAGACGTCCGCCCACGCGGCCAGATCCTCGGGTTCGGCCTCGGCGAGCACGGGCTCCTCCGGCGCGAACGTGACGGCCTCGGCCTGTCCCCCGACCTGGGGGACGGCGCCGGTCGCCGGCTCGCTCCAATGCGGAACGGCGGCGTCGTCGTCGTCGAAGCTCATGTCGTCGTCACCGAAGACGGAGCGGCCCGGGGCCACGTCGTCGTCGAGCGCGTCGGCGCCCTCGGCAACACGGAAGCCCTCGGCATCGCTCTGACCCGAGTTCGGATCGTTGGAATCGGTCATTGTCTCGCCCTTCCCTGAACTGATCGGAGGTCAGACCTCCATCAGCTCCTGTTCCTTTTGGGCCTGCGCCTCGTCGATCGCCGCGATCCGAGCATCCTTCAGAGCGTCGAGTTGACTCTCCGCTCGTTGGATGTCGTCGGAGGAGACTCCCCCGTCGTTCTCCAGATCGTCAAGATCCTTGCGCGCGGCACGTCGTACGGCATTCACCCGCTGCTTCGCATCTTCGGACATTCCACCGACCACACGGGCCAGCTCGCGGCGCCGCTCCTCGTTGAGCGGGGGGAAGGCCAAGCGGATGATTCGCCCGTCGTTGGACGGGGTGAGACCCATGTTCGAGTTGACGATCGCCTTCTCGATGACTTCGAGGTTCGCCATGTCGTGGGGGGTGACGATCAGCATCCGTGCCTCGGGCACGGCGAAGCTCGCGAGCTCCTGGAGCCGCATCTCCACGCCGTAGGCCTCCGCGGTGAGACGCTCGAAGAGGGCCGAGCTCGCTCGCCCGGTTCGCACCGTGGAGAACTCCGTGCGGGCGTGCGCCACCGAGGCGTCCATCTTCTCGGCTGCATCCTCGAGCACGAGCTCGATCATCTCGGAACTCACGACGGCCCCTTCTCGGCAGACTCGCCGTTGACGAGCGTACCGATCGCCTCCCCGCCGAGCAGGGACCGAAGGTTGCCCTCGCCCATCAGGTCGAACACGACGATGGGCAGGTCGTTGTCCATGCAGAGCGTGATGGCGGTGGCGTCCATCACCTGGAGTCCGCGATTCAGCACGTCGAGGTAGGTCACGTGGTCGAGTCTGGTCGCGTTCGGGTCGACGCGGGGGTCGGCCGTGTAGATGCCGTCCGTTCCGCCGTGGGTTCCCTTCAGAACGGCCTCGGCTTCGATCTCCACGGCACGCAGCGATGCCGCGGTGTCAGTGGTGAAGAACGGGTTCCCCGTACCGCCCGCGAAGATGACGATCCGGCCCTTCTCGAGATGCCGGGTGGCCTTGCGGCGGATGTAGGGCTCGGCGATCTGCGCCATGTGGATCGCGCTCTGGACGCGGGTCGGATGCCCGAGATCCTCGAGCGTGTCCTGGAGCGCGAGACCGTTCATCACGGTCGCGAGCATCCCCATGTAGTCGGCCTGGGCCGGGTCCATACCCGACTCCGAGCCCTGGATTCCGCGCCAGATGTTGCCGCCACCGACGACGACGGCGATGTCGACGTCGAAGTGGTTGACCGTGTCGACGATGTCTTCGGCAATGGCCCGAACGGTCGGGCCGTCGATGCCGTATTCCTGAGGTCCGGCGAACGCCTCCCCCGAGAGCTTCAACAGAACCCGGCCCCAACGGGCCGGGTGGGTACCCCGGGAAGTGTCGTCGCCGTCGCTCATGTGTCTCCTCAGCCGCCGATCACGACCTGCAGATAGCGGGCGATGGATCCCCCGCCCAGACTGTCCTTCACGGCCGTCTTGTCACCGTGCAGGCCCTGTTCGAGCAGGACCCGCTCGCCGTACCAACCGCGGAGGCGACCGTCGACGATCTTCTCCCAGGCTTGTTCGGGCTTCCCCTCGGCCTTGGTGATCTCGAGCAGCGCCGCCTTCTCCCGTTCGACCTCGTCGGCCGGCACTTCGTCGGCGCTGAGATAGCTGGGCTTGGCGAACGCGATGTGCAGGGCGACCTGGTGGAGGTCCTCCTGGCTGACCCCGCTGCCCTCGACGATCACGGCGTTGACGCCGCGCCCGTCCTGGACATGGAGGTAGGTGTCGAGGGTGTTGCCGTCGGCGGCCACGATCTGCTCGACCGCGCCCAGCTCGATGTTCTCCTTGATCGTGACCTTCAGGTCGTCGATCGCCTCGGCGTGGGCGTCGACCGCACCGGCACCGCCGGTGAGCACCGCGCCCGCGAGGGTCTGGGCGAGACCGGTGACGGCCTCGTTCTTGGCCGAGAAGTCCGTCTCGGTCTTGATCTGGACCAGCGCGGCGGTGTTGCCGTCGACGACGAGGGCGATGGTGCCTTCGTCGTTGTCACGATCGCTGCGGTCGGCGGCCTTGGCCAGACCCTTCTCGCGCAGCGCCTGGGTGGCGGCTTCCATGTCGCCGTCGGCCTCGACGAGGGCCTTCTTGGCGTCCATCATTCCGGCGCCCGTCGCGTCGCGCAGCGCCTTGACGTCCTTGGCGGAAATCGACATCTCTGATTCTCCGGTTGTGTGTGGTGTCGGTGGTGGTCGCTGGGCGCTCAGGCCTCAGGCGTACCTTCGTCGCCGGCCTGCGGGAGGGATTCTTCCACAGGAGCGTCGGTGACATCGGCGGCTTCGGCGACAGGCGCCTCGGCGGCCGGGGCTTCTTCGGCGGGAGCGGCAGCGGCTGCAGCCTCGGGCTCGACCTTCGCGGCGGCGACGCGCGCCTCACGCTCGGCCGCGGCGGCCGCGGCCTCGGTGCGGGCCTGCTCCTGCTGGGCGGCGACCTCGGCCTCTTCGAGCGCGTTGCGCTTCGCGCCGGCCTCGCCGGACTTCTCCTGCTTCTTCGAGCGGATGAAGCGGCCTTCCTGCACGGCATCGGAGATGACGCGGCACATGAGCTGGCCGGCCCGGATGGCGTCGTCGTTGCCGGGGATGGCGTAGTCGACGAGATCGGGATCACAGTTGGTGTCGACCACAGCGACGATCGGCACACCGATCTTGCGGCTCTCGGTGACGGCGATGTGCTCCTTCTTCGTGTCGAGCACGAAGATGGCGTCGGGCAGCTTCTCCATGTCGCGGATGCCGCCGAGGTTGCGCTCGAGCTTCACGAGCTCACGGTTGATGAGCAGCGCTTCCTTCTTCGGCATGGCCTCGAACTCACCCGAGTCGCGCATGCGCTGGTAGTCCTTCATCTTGCTCACGCGCTTCGAGATGGTCTGGAAGTTGGTGAGCATGCCGCCGAGCCAACGCTCGTTGATGTACGGCATGTTGCAGCGCTCGGCGTAGGACTGGATGGAGTCCTGGGCCTGCTTCTTGGTACCGATGAAGAGCACCGTGCCGCCGTTGGCGACGAGATCGCGGACGAAGACGTAGGACGCTTCGAGATGGTTCAGCGTCTGGTGGAGATCCACGATGTGGATACCGGAGCGCTCACCGTGGATGAACCGCTTCATCTTCGGGTTCCAGCGGCGGGTCTGGTGGCCGAAGTGGACACCGGCCTCGAGCAGCTGCTTCATCGAGATGACAGCCATGGTTTCCTTCTTTCCCGGTTGCGTGTTCGTGCGGGACGCCGAGGCGACCGGGTGTTGCACGAACCCAGTGATTCCGTCGGCCCCACTGTGGGGCCATCCGGGGCCCGGATGGGCCGTCGTGGAG
>BQJV01000161.1 GCA_021604885.1 Acidimicrobiales bacterium | reverse complement strand
GGTCGCGCCGGAAGTCGGCGGCACGGCGGAGATCCTTCTGCTCGGCGGCGCCGAGCGATGCCGGCGGCGTCGCAGCGAGCCCGTCCACGGCGGGCAGGATCCCGTTGATCACGACCGGACCGAGCGCGAGCCCCACGTCCTCCTCGATCGCGAACGACGTCTCGATCAGCTCGTTCATCGGTGTCTCCTCGGGGATGCTCACGAGCATCGCCCGGCACCGGGCCGGGTCCCGGAGCATCTCCAGCACCTCCACGGCCTGCCGATTGAGCACGCCGGTGCGCGCTGCGTCACGCACCCCGGCCGGCGCCTGGAGGAACTGCACGGCGTGTCCGGCCGCCGGAGCGTCGACGATGATCAGGTCGGCGTCGCTCTGCTGCTCGAGCGCCTTGATGCGGCCCAGGACGAGCAGGTCCTTGATGCCCGGCGTCGCGGTGGCGACGATCTCGAGGATGCCGCTCTTCGCCATACGCTTCGCGATGGTCTTGAAACCGTGCGTCGCCAGCCATTCGACGAGGGCCCGATCGGGGGTGATCGAACGCGTGGCGACCGAACCGCCGTCCGCCTCGCTGTAAATGGTCGTTGCGTCGTAGCCTTGTGCGTCGGTGCCGAACATCGGCGCCGCCGCGGATCGGCCCGCCACCTCCACGAGGAGGACCGACAGACCGGTTCGTGCCGCAGCCAAGGCAAGGGTCGCCGAGGCTGTGCTCTTCCCGACTCCGCCCTTCCCTGCCACGATGAGGACCCGCGACGATGCGAAGAACTGACCGGGATCCATTCCCCTCCTCGAGGCGTGGGCACGATGTTCGACGACACCGTGTCGGGGCACACAGCGTGCGCCGTCGCATCACGCTAGCGCTCACGTTCATCGGCCTGGCGTTCGGCATTCTGGCGCTGTCGCCTCCGGCCAACGCCCAGACCACCGGCTCCGACGCCGCGGTGTTCGACATCGTGCAGGTGTCCGGCTTCCTCGACGAGATCAACGCCGACTTCATCGAGCAGTCGATCGCCGACGCGGAGTCGATCGGCTCGGGGGGCGTCATCCTCCAGGTCAACAGTTCGGCCTCGGTGATCAGCGACGCACGGCTCGTCGAACTCGCCATGCGCATCCACGACGCCGACGTGCCGGTCTACGGGTGGGCCGGCCCGAGCCACGCAACCGCGCAGGGCGGGATGGCCCAGCTGATGGCCGTCACGGATCAGATCGGCATCGCCTCGTTCGCCTCGTTCGGCAACACCGGTGAGCTGGTTGTCACCGACTACCTCCCGGAGGGCCGCGCCGAGCTGCTGGAAGGACTCGAGGACACCACCATCTCCGATCTCGACGCGATCGACCTCGGCCTCATCGACCACGAGTCGCCGACGCTCGCCCTGTTCGCGCTCGGCCCCGCGGTCGGCGACGAACTCCCCGGCTTCGAGAGCATCGTCGACACGACGTCCGGCGAGGAGCCGGTTCGCGAGATCGCGTCGCCGGTCCGCCTCCGCAAGCTGTCGCTGTTCAAGGGGTGGATGCACAGCGTCGCCAGCCCGGCGATGGCGTACCTGCTGTTCCTGGTCGGTGCGAGCCTGCTGGTGTTCGAGTTCTACACGGCGGGGATCGGCGTGGCCGGTGTCGTCGGCGCCGTCTGTTTCATCCTCGGGTGCTACGGCCTCGAGGTGCTGCCGACCCGCGGGTGGGCGCTCGCCCTCCTTGTGATCGCGATGCTCGGCTATGCGATCGACGTGCAATCCGGGGCGCCGAGGGCGTGGTCCGTGATCGCCACCGGCTGTTTGATCGTCGGCTCGCTCTTCCTCTACGACGGCTTCTCGATCTCGTGGATCACGCTGCTCGTCGGCATCATCGGTGTCGCCCTGTCGATGGTGAACGGGATGCCCTCGATGGTCCGCACCCGTTTCGGCACACCGACGATCGGCCGTGAGTGGATGGTCGGCATGATGGGCGAAGCCGTCACCGAGGTGAAGAAGGACGGCGTCGTCATGATCGACGGCGCGCCGTGGCGCGCGATGGTGAACCGCACCACGCCGATCCTGGCCGGTGATCCGATCCGGGTCGTGGCGATCGAGGGCCTGTTCCTCGAGATCGAGCCCGAGGAGGGTGGCGCTCGCGACTATCGCGAGATGCGGGGCTGAGGCCGCGAAGGCCGGACGGCGCGAGGGGCCCGCCGAGGCGGACCCCTCGCCCTACCGTCAGTCGGCGATGTAGAAGCGGCCGAGGTAGGCCGCCATCATTTCGCGGGTGACGCCGTCGTCCGGGCTGTACGTCGTCGCCGTGGTGCCCGTGGTGATGCCGAGCCCGTAGATGCGGGCGATGTCCGAGGCCGCGAAGGACGAGCCGGGCACATCCGTGAACGGCGTGGCCACGATCGGCGCCTGTTCGCCGCGGATGGCGGCGAAGAGGCGGGCGACGAACGCCGCCATCTGCTCGCGGGTGACGGTGTCGTCGGGCGAGAAGGTGGTGGCGGATGTGCCGGTGGTGACACCCAGCCCGTAGAGGCGGGCGATGTCATCGACCGCGAACGACGAGTCGGGCACGTCGGTGAACGGCGTGGCCACGATCGCGGCCGGGGAGCCCGTGATCGCCTCGTACATGCGGGCCAGGAGTGCGGCCATCTGTTCGCGGGTGAGGAGGTCCTTCGGGGAGTACGTGGTGGCTGTGGTCCCCGTCGTCACGTCCAGGTTGTAGATGCAGGTGACATGGACGTCGGCGTACGACGTGGCGGGCACGTCGGTGAACGGGTCCGGGGTGGTGTCGCACTCGGCGTTGCCCACCGCGACCGCATGGGTCACCCGATGGGTGAGCCCGTCGGTGTCCGTCACCGTCAGGGTGGCGGTGCCGCTGACCGGCCCGACGCACCACATGGTCGGTGCCATGGCCGTCGTGCTGCTGAACGAACATCCGTCCGGGGCGTCGGACCACCGATAGCCCACGACCGAGCCCCACGCGTCGGCTGAACCCGACCCGTCGAGCGCGATCGCCGACGCGGCCGGGGCCGCGGCCGGGCCGGCGATGTCCGCCACGAGTGCGCCCTCGGCGAACCACAGGTCGGCGGACTCCTCGAGCTGGAAGCTCAGCGCGAGTCGACCGTCCGGGGTCCAGGTGGCGCCGAAGCCGTAGACCTCGCCGACCGAGTGGTACCCCGCGTAGGCCGGGTCGGACGGGCTCAGGTACGTCGCGGCCCACTCGTGATGAGACCAGGTGCCGTCCGCCGACCGAACGGACGTGCCGCCGTAGTAGGAGTCGTTGCAGTCGACCCACGGCAGGAACAGTTCGTCCTGGTCGTTGATCAGCAACTCGGCCCACGTGCAGCCGTAGTCCTGCTCGGCGAGGCCGGTGTTCGCGTCGGTGAACTCGACGTTCCAGGACGAGCCGTCGTGGTTCGCGACGACGTGGTTGCCCTGGTCGTCGATGTCCGCTGCGATCCATGGGGCGCCGGTGCTGTCGATCACCAGACCGGCGATCCAGACATCGCCGCCGGCGGCGTGGGTGTAGACGACCTCGTCGGACCAGCCGGCGCCGGAGTTCATGGCGTAGCGGACCTGGGAGTTCGTGTTGTCGCCGTAGGCGATTCCGAGGTCGCCGTTGTCGAACTCGACGATCTTGGCGCCGTCGCCCACCCGGTCACTGCCGCCGCCACCGTCGTCGTCGACGAGGATGTGGCTCCAGCTGCCGCCGGCGCGGGTGGCGAAGCGGAGATCGTCGGGATCGTCGTCGTGGTACGCGATCACGGGCGTGCCGTCGCTCAGGAAGAGGAGGTCGGGCGACTCACCGGTGAGCGTCGACGTGCCGTCGCCCTCGTCGTCGACGAGTTCGATCGTCCATGTGCCGCCACTGCGGTAGGCGTAGCGGAGCAGGCCGTTCACGCTGTCGCCGATCGCGATGGCGGGCTCGCCGTCAGGGCTGACCGCGATGTCGAGGTCCGGTGACGACACCGTGCCGGAGTCGTCGATCGCGATGTCGGTCCAGACGCCACCGCTGCGCGATGCGTACCGAACGTCGCTGTTGTCGTCGTCGTAGTACGCGATGGCCGGCTCGCCGTCGACGTAGACCAGATCCGATCGCGTGCCGACATCGGTGGACGTGCCGTCGCCGTCCGTGTCGACGAGCTCGGCCACGAGGGGCGTCGGGGCTCGCTCGGCTCGCACGACCACCGGCTCGGTCACCGCGCTGCCCGCGATACGGATGCGGTAGGTCTCGCCGGCGGTGCTGCCGATCAGGACCGCCTTGCGCCGGTCGAACTCACAGTTGAGGAGCGTCAGGTCGTCGAGGCTGTCTCCGCTGAACACCGCGATGTCCACCTCGTCGGTGGACTTCGCTTCGATCATCCACGTGCCGGCGTCGGGCGCGGTGAAGTCGACCCAGACCGAGTCGTCGCTCAGGGTGCTGCCGCCACACGCGGTCGGCTCGTCGGTCTCGACCGTGGGGACCGCGGGGAAGGCGATGCCGGTGACGGCGGTCGTCGTGCCCTCGCGCCGCGTCAGCGCGGTGGCGTCGCCGAAGTCGTCCGCTCCGTCGACGACCGCGGTGACGCCGATCGAGCCCGAGCCCACCTCGTCGTCGCTGTGGGAAGCGACGACGACGTACTCCTGCTCGCCTTCGGTCATGGTGCGGGTGTCGGCGACCGCGTCATAGCTGTCGTCGGCGTCGTCGTTGCAGGTGCCGAGAGGTCCGGCGAGGGCGTCGCTCCATGCGACGTCGGTGTCGTGGTTCGACCCGGTCGCGTAGGACACGTAGTCGCCGTCGGCCGGAGCGGTGAAGCTGAACCACACGGTCTCCTCGCCGGCGCAGAAGGCCTCCGTCGCCTCGGTCGTCGCATCGACGTCGCTGAACGGCGCCTCGACGCCTTCCGTCACGGTGATCGCGTCCGCGATGTCGTCATTGGGTGGTGGGGCGGCCGCTGCCTGGGTCGCGATCGATGCCGTGGCGATGATCGCGACGATTCCCGCCGTCTTCCTGATCCGCATGAATCCTGTCCTGTCTGAGAGCTGTCGCCTGTTCCATCGGGCGCGGCGCCCCCGGCTTGAGCGGGGTCGCGGAGGGTGGTCGCAGCGGTTCCGCGCCGCGCAGGTCCCGGGATCGCAAGGTTGACACACTCACACTCAACTTTTCGGTGTCGATGGGAATTTCCCCCGCTATGGTGCGGTTCAGACACCTGAACATCCCCCCGGAAACCTCACGAAGGACACTTCTCGCATGCCCAAGGCCGTCGGTATCGATCTCGGCACCACCAACTCCGTCGTCTCCGTCCTGGAGGGCGGCGACCCCGTCGTGATCCCCAATGCAGAGGGATCGCGCACCACGCCGTCCGTCGTTGCGTTCGCCAAGGACGGCGAAGTCCTCGTCGGCGAGGTCGCCAAGCGTCAGGCGATCACCAACCCCGAACGCACGATCCGCTCCGTGAAGCGCCACGTGGGCACCAACTGGACCGTCGACATCGACGGCAAGGCCTACACCAGCCAGGAGATCTCGGCCCGCACGCTGATGAAGCTCAAGCGCGACGCCGAGGAGTACCTGGGCGACACCGTCACCCAGGCGGTCATCACCGTCCCCGCCTACTTCGACGACGCCCAGCGCACCGCCACCCAGGAAGCCGGCCAGATCGCCGGTCTCGAGGTGCTGCGCATCATCAACGAGCCGACCGCCGCGGCGCTCGCCTACGGCCTCGACAAGGAGGACACGGATCAGACGATCCTCGTCTTCGACCTCGGTGGCGGCACGTTCGACGTGTCCGTGCTCGAGCTCGGCGACGGCGTCTTCGAGGTCAAGTCCACCGCCGGTGACACGAAGCTCGGCGGCGACGACTGGGACGATGCCGTCATCGACTGGCTCGCCGATTCGTTCAAGAACGACCACGGCGTCGACCTCCGCAACGACGCGATGGCCGCCCAGCGCCTCAAGGAGGCCGCGGAGAAGGCCAAGATCGAGCTGAGCCAGACCCAGTCGACCCAGGTCAACCTCCCGTTCATCACGGCAACCGACGCCGGTCCGCTCCATCTCGACTACGAGCTGAGCCGGGCCAAGTTCCAGGAGCTCACCGAGGACCTGCTCAACCGCTGCAAGAAGCCGTTCGAGCAGGCGCTCAAGGATGCCGGCCTCAGCAAGGGCGAGATCGACCATGTCGTGCTCGTGGGTGGGTCCACCCGCATGCCGGCCGTCGCGGAGCTTGTGCAGTCGATCGCGGGCAAGGAGCCGAACAAGACGGTGAACCCGGACGAGGTCGTCGCCATCGGTGCGTCGGTCCAGGCGGGTGTGCTCAAGGGCGAGGTCACCGACGTGCTCCTGCTCGACGTCACCCCGCTGTCGCTCGGCATCGAGACCAAGGGCGGCGTGATGACCACGCTGATCGAACGCAACACCACCATCCCCACCCGCAAGAGCGAGACCTTCACCACGGCGGAGGACAACCAGCCGTCGGTCGAGATCCACGTGCTCCAGGGCGAGCGGGAGATGGCGCAGTACAACAAGACGCTCGGCAAGTTCCAGCTCGTGGACCTGCCGCCCGCGCCGCGCGGCGTGCCCCAGATCGAGGTCGTCTTCGACATCGACGCCAACGGCATCGTCCACGTGAGCGCCAAGGACACGGCGACCAACAAGGAGCAGTCGATGACCATCACCGGTCAGAGCTCCCTGTCGGACGACGTCATCGACCAGATGGTGAAGGACGCCGAGGCCCACGCCGAGGAGGACCGCAACCGCAAGGAAGAAGCGGAGATCCGCAACACGGCCGACACCCTCGTGTACCAGACCGAGAAGCTGCTCAAGGACCAGGCCGACAACGTCAACGACGACGAGAAGTCGACCATCGAGGCCAAGCTGGAGGACGTGAAGACCGCGCTCGAGGGCACCGACCTCGAAGCGATCAAGGACGCCACCGAGGCGCTCATGTCCGCCAGCCAGGAGTTCGGCCAGCGTCTCTACGAGGCCGCCGCGGCAGAGGATCGCGCCGCCGAAGCCGAGGCCAGCACGCCGGATGACGACGAGGTCGTCGACGCGGAGATCATCGACGACGATGCCGAAGAGGCGTCGTGAACGACGAGGGTCAGTCCGTCGACGACCCGGACCTGAACGAGTCGGCCGAGGAGAGTGCGTCCCCCCCGCCCTCCTCGGCCGGCGAGCCCGCCGATGAGCTGTCCGTCGAAGGCCTGCTTGCCACGCTCGAGACCGTCACGGCCGAGCGCGACCAGCACCTCGCGGACCTCCAGCGCACCGGCGCCGACTTCGCCAACTTCCGCAAGCAGACCGAGA
>BQJV01000160.1 GCA_021604885.1 Acidimicrobiales bacterium | reverse complement strand
CCAGTAGTCGTTGGAGTCGATGTCGATCGACAGCAGATCGAAGTCGTCCGGCACGCCGTAGCGCACGAACAGCTCGTCGATGTTCTCGGCCGTGATGAACTCCTGGTGGATGTCCGTCGGGCCCGGCTGGTCCATGCCGTCCATCCGTAGACCCGTCCACCCCTGCTCGATCAGGAGCCGGGTGTTGCACTCCGCGCCCATCTCGCCCACGCCGAACTCGACGAACCGGCGATTGGTCGTGCCGATGGCGGCGAAGAGGGCGGCGAGGATGCCGTCCTCGCCGTTCTGTGAGTAGGTCGACGACTCGTGTCGACGGAGCTGATCGGTGCTCAGATGAACTTCCGGATCATCTTCTCTTTCCGCGCCGTGTAGGGCGGGTAGAGCATCTTCGGGTCCATCTTGGTCGGCTTCTTCATGACCGACTTCAGGTTGGAGAACGTGTCGAAGCCGGAACGGCCGTGGTAGCGGCCGGTGCCGGACTCGCCGACGCCACCGAAGGGCAGGTCGGGCGGGGTGATGTGGAGCACGACATGGTTGACGCACGCGCCACCCGAGGTGGTCGAGCCGATGAGCTCCTCGGCCTTCTCGGCATCCTCGGCGAACACATAGAGGGCGAGGGGCTTCTCCCGCCCGTTCACGATCTCGACGGCTTCGGTCATCGACTCGACGGTGATGACGGGGAGGAGGGGTCCGAAGATCTCCTCCTGCATGATCTTCGAGTCCTTGGCCGGATCGACGATCACGGTCGGCTCGACGTATTTCGCGTCCACGTCGACGTCGCCGCCGAAGGCGACGGTGCCGCCATGGTCGGCGAGCAGTCCCTCGAGTCGGCCCGCGTGGCGATCGGTGACGATCGAACCGAAGTCCTTGTTGTCCTTGGTGCCCTTGCCGCCGCTGAACTCGTCGAACGCGGTCTTCATGCTGTCCACGAGGGCATCACGGTTCTTCTCGGTGACGAGGACGTAGTCCGGGGCCACACAGGTCTGGCCGGCGTTGAGCCACTTGCCCCATGCGAGGCGACGACCGGTGACCTCGATGTTGGCGGAGTCGTCGACGAGCACCGGGCTCTTGCCGCCCAGCTCGAGCGTGACGGGCGTGAGGTGACGGGCCGCGGCCTGGTAGACGATACGACCGACGTCGGTGGAGCCTGTGTAGAAGATGTGGTCGAAGCGCTGCTCGAGCAGGTCGGTGGCGACGGCCACGTCGCCCTCGATTACGGCGATGGCCTCGGGGTCGCAATAGCGCGGGATCAGCTCGGCGAGCAGGTTGCTCGTGGCGCCCGCGACTTCGGACGGCTTGGCGATCACGGCGTTGCCGGCAGCGAGGGCTGCGGCCATCGGGAGCAGCAGGAGCTGGACCGGGTAGTTCCACGGGGCGACGATCAGGGCGACACCGAGCGGCTCCGGGATGATGTAGCCCTTGCCGGGCTGCGAGGCCATCGGCAGGCGGGCTTTGCGGGGCTTGGCGTACTTCGGGGCGTTCTTGCGCATCCCGGCGATCTCACTGGCCGTCGAGCCGACGTCGGCCGCGAACCCCTCGATGGCGGGCTTGCCGAGGTCAAGCGCCAGCGCCTCCTCGAAGCGGGCACCCTCCATCTTGAGCATGCGGACGAGTCCGTCGAGCTGTTCGAGCCGCCATGCCATCGGCTTCGTGCGCCCGGAGTCGTACACGGCGCGCACGCCCTCGACGACAGCGGCGACGTCGACCGTGGTCAGGTCGAGGTCGGTTCCTTCGGGACGATCGGTGATGGCCATGCATCCAGCTTGCCAGCCGAGGTACGGATGCGCACCTGCACCGCATCGATGGGAGGAGGTTCAGCGACCGACCGTGCGGTACCGGATCCGGTGCGCGGCGGCGGCGGCCCGGATCCGCGGCCCGTCGTCGTGTTCGTCGACGTAGAGAGGCGCATCGAGCATGCGGCACGCGGCGATCGCTTCGGCGCCGAGGCTGGACAGGCCGTGGTCAGCTGCGAGGGACGCCATGTCGAACGCCAGCGCCGGCATCGAGACGATGCGAATGTCGTCGGGCAGCGTTGTCAGGGCGTCGGCGAGCGAGCGTCGTCGCTCGGCTGACCAGGAGCGGGTGAGGGCACCGCCGGCCGCAGCCACGACGCTGCGGCAGAGGCGCAGGTAGTAGAGGTTCGTGGTCGCCGGCGCCCTGGTGCGCAGGATGCGCTGCAGCCCGGTTGGCGCGCTGTCGGCGAGCAGGTCTCGCAGAAGGTGATCGTCGAGAACGACGTGGCTCACGTGGTGGCGAGTTCAGGGTCGTCGAGATCCGCCACGAACGCGCGGTGGTCGTCGGCGCTCAGGAGGTCATCCAGAAGTGCCCGGCCCGTGCCTGCAGGGACGGTGAGGACGCCGAACCCGAGGTCGAGAACATCGACGGGGCCGCCGCGCGACAGTCCCCAACGTCGCCGCGCCGGCGCCGGCAACGACATCTGTCCCGAGGTGGAGATGAGGAACTGTTCGACGGAAGCCATGACGTGAGGCTACTTGGTAACGACTCATCCTTCACCAAGTGATCAACAATGGAGGCCGTCGCCGACGACCTGCGGGGAATCCGGCGGCGGGTCGTCGTACTGGTAATAGGTCGTCTCGCCGCCCACGGCATGCCATGCGCCGTCACGGAGCTCGTACACCGTCCGCCACCAGTACATCTCCGGATCGTCGGGGTCGAACTGTTCGTTCCGGTGATCGTTGGGGCCGGTCTGCTCGACGACGATGCCGCCCGCCGTGCAGCTGACGCGGGCGACGCAGCCGGTCGGCGCACAACTGCCCCCGCCGATGCCATGGAGCAGCAGTCCCCGCGACGACACGTCGGAGGACGGCTCGTCGGCATAGTCGATGACGGCGACGGTGCAGCCGGTGAGTTGGACGGCGAAGGCGTTGCGGGCGGTGTTGGAGGGCGCGGTCAGGAACACCTCGAGCACACCGTCGCCGTCGACATCCGCGGTGGCCATGAGCTCCGGCCCGCCGCCCCAGTTGTAGGGGATGGCGACCGGCTCGGTGACCCCGTGCGCGAGCTCGATGTGCAGCCACCCTTCGGGCGCAACGCCGGCCGCCTCCCAGCTGATGATGCGGTCCGGCACGCCGTCACCGTCGATGTCGAGTTCGGCGACCTCCGCCGCCGCTGCTGGGCGATCGCCGGTACCGGTGCATTCGGAACCGGAGGCGATCGGCGGGATCACGGCGTCCACGTCCGGGAAACAGTCGACGGCCCCCGCGTCGGCAGCCGTCGGCACGCCGGCCGGCGGATCCCCGAGGTCGTACTCGACGGACGCGATCGGTGTGACGACGAGCTCGCCGCCCTCGAGCCGGATCAGGGTGCGGCCCCACCGCCACTCGTCGGCGTCGAGCCCTTCGACATCGCCGCCCGACGTCATGTCGCTGATGATGTCCTGGCCGACGCAGGCGATACGCCGCTCGCAGTGGAATCCGTCGTCGCGGAGGCACCACTCGCCCTCGTGGGGCCCGATCTCGTGGACTGTCCCCCCGCACTCGCCGAGCCGGACCAGTTCGGCACCGTTCGTCGAGTTCGGCGGAAGGAAGAACTCGAGCAGGCCGTCATCGTCGAGATCGCGGGCCGCGGCGCCGCCGGCGGGTCGGTCGATGAGGCGTGGCCACGCGTCGCCCGGCACGTCCACCCACAGTGTGGTGTCCGCCAGGAGGACGTGGATGCGGTGGCCCTCGTCCGTCTCGCTGACGAGGAACTCGTCCGCCACACCGTCGCCGTCGACGTCGACCGGGGTGCGGTTGGCCGAGATGTGGGCAGCGTCGTCGGGCACCGGCGGGACACAGCTGTCCGGCTCGGCGAGCGTGGTCGTCGTCGACGTCGAGCTGGTCGAGGTCGAGGTCGAGCTGGTCGGCGGTTCGGTCGGAACGGGATCCGCGTCGGCGGTCGAGTCGGAGCAGGCGGCGACCGCGAAGGCCCACGCAACGACGACGCCCGTCAGGGCAACAGACCGTTTCACCGCCTCGATCATCGCACCCGGGTGACCTCGATCAGCGTCAGCGGCGACCGGGTAGCGTGGCCCCATGGGAGAACCCGCGATCCTCGATGTCGACCTGTTGGCGTTCGAAAACGGTGATGCCTCGGCGCGTGCCGCGGTGGTCGACGGCGTCACGCAGTCGCTGCGCACCGGCTTCGTGTATGTGGAGCACGACCTGAGTGTCGACATGATCGACGAGGTCTACGGGCAGCTCGAAGCGTTCTTCACGCTGCCGCAGGAGAACAAGGACGCCTACGTCGTTCCGGGGTCCAACGGGCAGAGCGGCTACACGGGCCTGCTGGTCGAGACCGCGGCGATCGCCGACGTGCCCGACTGGAAGGAAATGCTCAACTGGGGCGCGCCACTCGGCGCCGGGCATCCACTCCGGGCCAAGTATCCGCATCGCTACGGACCTCCCACGCTGCCGGAAGCCGACCTTCCCGGCATCAACGATCTCCTCCTCCACTTCCACGAGACGATCGCCGATCTCCAGGCGCGGGTGCTGCGGATCATCGCCGTCGGGCTCGGTGTCGACGAGCGGTTCTTCGACGACATGCTCGTCGATGGCGCAACCCTGACGCGGGCGATCCACTACCCCGCGATGGAGAACGCCCCGGGCGAGCAACACGTCTGGGCCGGCGAACACGCCGACATCAATCTGATCACCGCGCTGCCCCGGGCAACCGCAGCCGGGCTCCAGGTGAAGGTCGACGGCGACTGGATCGACGCGGCCCCGCCCGACGGTCGGGCGATCATCAACACCGGGCTCATGCTCGAGCGCCTCACGAACGGCGTGATCCCGCCGGGCATCCATCAGGTCGTGTCGTCACCCGGACAGCAGGGCGACCGCTACTCGGTCGTCCAGTTCGCCCACCCCACTCCGTGGACGATGCTCGAGCCGATCGGCACCTGCGTCACGCCTGAGACCCCGCTGCGCTATCCGACGATCAGCGCGGCCGACGCCCTCGACAAGGTGCTGTGGGAGATCAATCTCGTGGAGGACGGCCGCCGGGTCGACTGACCGCCTGGCGCTGCTGGCGCCCGGCCCTACTCCGCCGGCGCCTGCAGTTCGACGCGGCCCGGCTCGAATCGGATGGTGAGCTCCAGAGTCGAGTCCTCCGAGTCGATGGTGACCGCACCCTCGTAGTGGTTCACGAACACGATGGTCTGGCGCCACTCGGTCCCGTTGATCCGCGGCTCCTCGGGCTCGAGGAAGCCGGGATCGAAGAAGCTCTCGCTGCCGGCGACGAAGACGGTGCCGTCGAGCTCGTCCAGCACCTGCGTCGGAGCGCCCTCCGCGTCGCCGATCGCCCAGACGAGTTCGACGTCGAAGTAGCGCAGACCGAGTTCCGCATCGAAGCTGTCCTCGGTTCGGGACCAGCTGGTGATGTCGGCATCGATGAGTGAGGCATCGTCGAGTGCGGGGAAGTTCTCGATGAGCGTGAGGAAGAGCGGCACGGGCACGACGCCCGCCTCGAACTCGAATGGTACGTCGACCTGGTAGCCCGGGACGCCCTCGCCGAACACCTGCTCCTCGTCGGCCCACGCGAAGATCGGCTCGGGGATCCCCTCGAGGCCGTTCACGATCAGCGTCTCGGCATCGCTCTGGTACACGTGGTTGACGGAGTGGGGCCCGCCCTCGTCGCCGGGGTCGCTGCCGGTGGTGCCGGTTCGGCCGTAGCCGAGCTCGGCCATGATCGGATCGTAGAAGTCGCTCAACGCGACGTAGCCGGGGCTCGGTTCCTCGCTGCGGATGTCGATGTCGGGCATCGGCTCGGTCGAGAGGACCTCGTAGCTCCAGTCCCACTCCCAGGTCGCGTCGGTGTCGCCACCGAACAGGTCGACGCTGATCCCGTGCGGCGTCGTGCCGTCTGGCACCGGGATGTCGAGCGGGAAACCGGTGATGTCCTTCGCAAGTTGGAGCGGGTCGCCGTCGCCGTCGCCCCAGGCGAGCACGAGGTCGACGATGTCCTCCAGCGGCAGGGGCTCCGGCCCGGTCGGCTCGGGGAGCGTCGTTGTCGTGGTGGTGGTCGTCGTCGTCGTCGTCGTGTCGTCCGTGGCCGCGGTGGTCGTCGTGCTGTCACCGGCCGGCGGCGTAGTCGTCGACTCCGGTGGGTCACCGGTCTCGCCGCCACTGTCCCCGCACGCCGCGGCCATCACCACAACCGTGAGAAGGGCTACAAACGTCCGCCGAGCTGCGATGGGAATCATGCCGGCGAAGCTAGTCCCCCGCGGACGGAGGCGGATCGATGTGATACGGCTCGGCAATCGGCCACGGCGACTCGGGCAGATCCTTCAACCGACTGAGCCGACCACTCATCTGGCCCGGGGTGATGGTGCGGACCGGGTCCTCATAGATGGCGCCAGCGGTCGTCAGTGTCTTGAACGCTTGGGTCGCGCAGTTGTTCTCGGTGAGCCAGTAGGTGCCGGGGCGGGCCGCGAGCAGTTCCCACTCGTTGCGCAGCGCCTCGCACACCGAGCAGTCGACCGGACCGATCTCCCAAACCTCCAGCGCCTTCTCGGCGTGGCTGACCTCGTAGGCGGCGCCGATGCCGTCGTCCACGCCCGTCGTGAGGGTCCGCTCGCCGGTCGTCACCCCGACGCGGTTGGCGCGATGGCGGCCCACCTCACCCGGCACGCCGGCGATCGCCTCGATCCCCCGGTCCTCCTCGATGGCGAAGAAGCCGAACACTTCGCTGTACGTGCCGCACATGATGTGGACGTCGACATGGCTCACCGACAGACCCGTGTCGCGCTGTATCAGGACCCGGATGACGCACGGTGCGTCCTCGTAGACGACCTCGTAGGACGCGTGGGCGACGACATTGTCGAGCTCGCCGTGGGCGCAGCGCGCCGGCGCGGCCGCCCGCACGTGGAGGGTGAAGCCCTTGTCGCTCTCGCCGGCGATGTCCCACCGGTACACCGCCTCGTCGAGGAGGACCTCGCCCTCACCCGTGCACGACGGCGTGGGGATGGCGGCGTACATCGCGTCGAACAGGTCCCACCCGGGCCGATCACGCACATCAGCGTCGAGATGGACCTGGGTGGCACTGAATGCCTCGCGCAACGCGACGACGGGCTTCATGCAACAGACTCGGAACGCCCGCGGCCCGGAGATCTCGACCTCCAAGCCGCAGCCGCACGCGTGATCCGGCTTCGTCGGGGCCGCCGGAGCCGCCGGGACCGGCGGTGGCGCGCCGCCGCCCTTGCGGCGAACCTTGACCACGAACAGCACGACGACGCCGGCGATGGCGACCGGGAAGAGCACGAGGATCAC
>BQJV01000159.1 GCA_021604885.1 Acidimicrobiales bacterium | reverse complement strand
GGGTTCGGACATGGCGGCACGGTACCGGGCGCGGTACCGGCGGCTCGGGCTCAGGCCGCGGAACCGGCCAGCATGTCGTTCAGCCGGCCGTGCTCGCCGAACAGGGCGGTGCGCCACTCCTCGAGGAGCTCGTCGGTCTCCTGGTCGTCCGGATGGAAGTCGGCACGGTTGTAGTCGCGCAACCGTCGCCACACCTCGCGGGTGAACAACGGGTTGTCGCGGAGCCGGCGGATGCTCGCGCGCAGCCGACCACGTCGGTAGGTCTCGCGATCTCGCAGGACCGAGAAGACAGTCTGCGTACCGATCCCGAAGATGAACTGGAACGTGATCATGTTCATCACGACCCGGCGCATGCGCTCGGTGCCACCGACGGCCTTGTACACGTCGAACGCGACGGCCTTGTGTTCGCATTCCTCGAGCGCGTGCCAGAGGAAGACGTCCTGCATCTCCTGCGCGCCGAGGGCACGGCGGGTGCGCTCCTCGCGCATGAGCACCTCGGCGAGCGTCGCGGTGTAGTGCTCCAGCGCGGCGGTGGTGGCGAGGTTGGCCTTGGGGGACGACACCCGCTCGCGGAAGCCGAGCCCCCAGCGCACGAAGCGTTCGATGCGCTTCGCCGGGTAGCCGAGCTCGTCGAGGCGATCGTTGAGCATCCGGTGCTCGCGACCGTGGACGGCCTCCTGGCCGATGAAGCCGGCGACCTGGCGCTTCAGCTCCGGATCGGTGATCTCGTCGCGGAAGTGACGCACGGAGCGCACGAAGTAATCCTCACCGTCCGGGAACACCGACGAGAGCACGGCGACGAGATGGCTGCCGATGAGGTCACCGTCCTCGGCGAAGTGCTTCGGGAGACTCTGCACCGTCTCCTCGAAGGAGATGCGGCGCGTGACGATGGTCCGATCGGGGGAGCGCATGTCCTCAAAGTAGCCGAATTGAGGATATTGGTCAATCCCTCAAGTCTGTTACACTCGTCACGTGGTTGCCACCGAGACTCCGTCCGAACTCACCGAGAAGGGCGCCCAGACCCGCGCCGAGATCCTGCGCATCGCCGTGGACCGGTTCGGCCGGGACGGCTTCCGGGCCACATCGGTGGCCGACATCGCCCGCGACGCCGACGTCAGCGGCACGCTCGCCTATGCGTACTTCGACAACAAGAAGGCCTTGTTCCTCGCGGCCCTCGACGCCGATGTCGCCGATCTCATCCACTGCGGCGTGTCCACCGTGTTGGAGACCCCGGGTGACGACGCCTGGCGGACGACGCTGATCATCACGCTCGTCGAAGCGCTCGACCATCACCCCCTCGCCCACCGCATCCTCGCCGGCAAGGAGCCCGACGTGGCCGACCGCGTCGTGGACCTCCCGGCCATGGAGGACCTTCGCCTCGCCGTCGTCGCCCGCATCCGCGCCGACCAGGAGTCCGGGCTGATCCGGTCCGACATCGACGCCGAGCCGATCGGCGGCGGGATCGTCAACATCTTCGTGTCGATGCTGCTCGCGGCGGTGCAGTTCGGCACCGAGGAGATCCTGCACCGCGGCGTCGACGTGCTCAGCGTCGTCGCGGCAGCCATCGACCCGATCGACTGATCAGGGTCGCGGACCTCAGGTGGTCAGCGCGAGATAGAGCCGCTCGAGGAAGGCGGCCATCTGGGCGCGCGTCACCGCATCCTTCGGCGAGTACGTCGTCGGTGACGTGCCCTCGGTGATCTCGAGGTCGACGAGGCAGCCGATGTCGCGGTAGGCGAACGACCAGCGGACGACGTCGGGGAACCCCGGCGCGGACCCGCACTCGTCGCCGGCGACGATCCGATAGAGCCGGGCGATGAACGAGGCCATCTCCTCGCGGGTCACGAACTGATCCGGCGAGAAGGTGCTCGGCCCGGTGCCCTCGGTGACGCCGAGCGAGTAGATGCAACCGACCGCCTTGCCGATGTCGGACGTGAGGGACACGTCGTCGAACGGATGGGCGCCCACACACGGCTGGCCGGTGACCGTCTTGTAGAAGCGGCTGAGGAACAGCGCCATGTGGCCACGGATCACGGAGCCGTCCGGCGAATAGGTGGTGGGCGAGGTCCCGGTGGTCACGCCGAGTTGGTAGATACAGCCGACGGAATCGAACGCGAACGAGTCGAACGGCACGTCGAGCAGCGGATGCATCTGCGTCTCGGTGCAGTCCACGCCGATCTCCTCGGGCCCGAGGATCAGCGCCCAGTCCACATCGAAGGTCGTGATGGCCACGGCGCTCTCCCCTGCCGGGTTGACGGCTCGCACCCGTACGGCGTAGGTCGCCATCCGCCGGAGGTCCTGCAGTTCGATGGCGCCGCCGGCGTCGTCGGGATCGACCGTCAGGGTGTTCCACAGCGGCCCGGTTCGGCTCTCGATCCAGTCGACGTAGACGGCCACCCGCGTGTAGACGTCTGCGATGTCGGGGCCCTCGGCGCACCCGGCGGTGCTGTTGAACGACACGAGACCCGCGAGCGTCACGATGCCCTCGTGGTTGACGACGAGCGGACCGCCGCTGTCGCCCTGACAGAACGCCGTGGGTGCGGCCGATGCGCACAGGAAGATGTCGTCTCGCCAGTCCCCGAAGTCGGACCAGAACGCGCACGCCTCGTCGATGTCGACCTCGGCACCCCGCAGCTCCTCGACCGTCGCGCCACCGGTGCTGGTCGCTCCCCAACCGGTCACATAGGCCGGCGACTCGTCCGCCGGACCGGAGCCCAGATCCCAGATCGGAATCGTGTCGGCGAGTTGCTCGTTGACCGGCTCCTCGAGCCGCACAAGCGCTATGTCGTTCTCGAACGAGTTTCGGTTGTAGTCGGGGTGCCGAAAGACGGCGTCGCTGAACCGCACGTGGTCGTCGTCGCTCCCGACGGTCCAATCAGTCGCGCCGTAGACGACCGACAGATAGTCCACGTCGCGGTAGTAGGTGCCGGTCGGCTGGTACTCGGTGCAGTGGGCGGCCGTGAGCATCCACTCCGGATCGATGAGGACGCCGCCACACTCGAACTGCAACGAATCGTTGCCGACGCCGAATGTCTTCGTCGTGTAGCGGTGGTCCGCGATGTCGACGGCGTCGCCGTTGACGATCGCCGGCTCGAGCGGACCGTGCGCCGACAACGGGACGAGCGCGGACAGTGGATCGACAAAACCCGCCGCGGTCTCGAGCTCGCGGTACTCGACGATGTACTCCTCGATCGACTCGTCGTCCGGATCGCCCGCGAACGTCAGGAACCCCTCGTCGATCTCGACGGAGTCCGGCGTCGCCGGCAGACCCTCCGGGGTGACCCAGTCACTGAAATCCGAGATCGGGCCCACACCGGCGTCGTTGGTGGCTCGGACCCGGAATCGGTAGCGAGTCCAGTTGTCGACACCGGTCACGGTGCACATCGGATCGATCGACTGGCAGGAGGCGCCACCCGGGCTGGCGGTCACGGTGTACATCGTGACGGGCGGTCCGCCGTTCGGGGCCGGCGGATCCCAGAAGACCATCGCCTCGCCGTCGTCGGCGACCGCCTCCACCTCCGTCGGTGCGCCGGGAACGATCGTCGCCGGATCGTCGACATAGTCGAGCGACACGGTCTCGACGCCGCCAGGGTGCTCCAACTCCAACTCCACGGATCCCGCAGAGGACCGGGGTGGTACCAACACGCGCAGGTCGTCACCGTTCATCGCCGCCCAGAGGGGAGCGCCGTCGACGCGCACCGCGGTGACGTCGGCCAGGAGACTGCCGAGCAGCGTCACGACGTGCGGATCATCGGTGGTGAACAGGGGCGACGGGACAACGCCGTCCACCTCGACCATCGGCACGGCCTGGAGCTCGGCTGCGGCCGCCGTCGAGGCGAGTCCGGTGGCGGCCGCGGCGAGAGCCACGAGCAGCGCCGTCAGTCTCCTTCGCACGCCCGTCTCCCATCGCCACGCAGAGTGGACATGGTCACACAGCCCGTGTCAGAGCCGCAAGAGCCCTGCGCACCTGTTCCCGGGGGTTCGTTCGGCTTAGTGGCGGCGGCGTCGCGCCGGACGACGGGACCGTTCCACGGGCTTCGGCGGCGCATCCGGGTCCCACCGCAGCGCAAGGACATGACGCGGCTGTGACATCCCCTTGAGCTGCACGAGACCGCGGTCCTCGAGCATCTCGGCGGGAGTGCCATCCGCCACGGGCTCGGTGATCAGGACCTCGTCGGGCGCCGCGATCTCGAGCAGTCGCGCGGCGACGTTGACGACCTGCCCGAGCACGTCCTCACGATCGTGCACGGCGTCGCCCTGGTGGATCCCGATCCGCACCGGCGGGATGTCGGACCCCTCCTCGCGCGCCGCCCTCGACCGATCCTGGATGGCAGTCGCACAGGCGATGGCCGGCGCTGACTCGGCGAAACGCACGAAGAAGCCATCGCCCTGCGTGCCGACCTCCCGACCTCCGTGTTGCGAGGTCACCCCGCGGACGAGTCGGCGATGATCGGCGACGAGTTCGGCCCAGGCGTCGTCGCCGAGGCGTTCGTTCACCGTGGTCGAGCCGGAGAGGTCGGTGAACATCGCGACGACATGGCGCACCGCGGGCTGTTGGGTCGCCCGGCGGCGACGCCGTCGGCGACCCGGGATGAGACGCCCGACGACGACCGCCAGATGCATCGCCAACAACGTGCCCCAGAGGAGCCAGAACCACACGGGCCAGAAGCTCAGCGTCAGGGCATCGCCGGGCGTGGCGGCGTAGTCCTTCAGGTCGTCGGCCGTGCCATCCGTCAGCAACACCCAGACCAGCGAGATCGTGGAGCACATCGAGAGATAGATGAGGGCGTGGGACACCCAACGGCCGAGCACCCCGAAAGTGTAGGGGAGACGATCAGACGGTGACGGTTGTCCACATTTCCCCTTTCGGCCTGTGGATGAACGGAGTTTCCGCTGGGGAGAACGCCCCAGGGTGTGGATATCGCGCTTGACGACCGCATTCCGTGAGATCCACACTGGCTCTCCGCCGAGGTGACCGACGACACACCCCGCCAACCCCACTCCCTGGATGGGACACGCTGCGAATCGACGCCGGGTCCCATCCAGGTCATGACGCCACCGACGGCGCCCGGTCCGGACCTCGATCCGACCGGGCGCCGCCGCGTCGAGCCGCTACCGTCGCCGGATGCGCGTCCTGGACATCTGGCGATTCCCCATCAAGTCGATCGGCGGTGAGCAGCTGGACGAAGCCACCATCGGCGAGTTCGGCATCACCCGCGACCGGGGATGGGGTCTGGTCGACGACACCACCGGCAACGTGCTCACCGCCCGGCGCGAACCCCAGTTGCTCATGGCGAATGCCCGGATCGAGGACGGCGAGCCGGTCGTCACCACCGACACCGGCGATGAGCTCCGGACCAGTGAGGAGTTCTCCGCCTGGCTCGGCCGGCCGGTCACCCTCGCGTCCGCGAGCGGTGAGGATGGCGGCACCTACGAAGTGCCGCTCGACTTCGAGAACGACGACGAGTGGGTGAGCTGGCAGGGCCCCGGCGATGCCTGGCACGACAGCACCGTCAGCCGCGTCTCGCTGGTCACCACCACGACGCTGCGCGACTGGGACCACCGGCGGTTCCGCACCAACATCATCCTGGACGGCGCCGGCGAGGACGAGCTCGTGGGCCGTGAGATCGACCTGGGCGAGGTCCGCCTCGGCGTGATGAAGCAGATCGACCGCTGCGTCATGGTCACGCGACCCCAGCCCGGCCTCGAACGCGATCTCGACGTCCTGCGCGCCATCAACAACGAGCGGGAGACGAAGTTCGCCATCGGCGCGCTGGTCGTGCAGGGCGGCACGGTCCGCATCGGCGACGAACTGCGTCCCTCGTGATCCGGGCCATCGTCCTCGGGCTTGCGGTCGCCGTGACGTTGGCCGGATGCGGCGACGACGGCCCGGCCGCGACCGCGGAACAGAACGACGCCATCGCGCGCCTGATCGACGCCGAGTTGAGCGACAGCGAGCATCGCTGCGTCCTCGAGGGGCTGATCCAGACCGGCATCGCGCCGAGCGCGATCCTCACCGACGAGATCACGGCCGACGAGGACACCGAACTCATCGGGGTCACCGTCGGCTGCATCGACGACCTCACCCGCATCCCGGCGTTCGTCGAGGCCTTCGTCACCGCCGCTGCGGCGGAGGGGACCGACATGACCCAGCCGGAGGCGATCTGCGCGCTCGAACATCTCGAAGCGGACGACCCGGCCGCGGCCGTTGCCGAGTGTCTCGGCGGCGAGCCGACCGCCCCAGACGACGAGGACGACGAGTTCAGCTACGGCGACGACGAGGTGTTCGACCTCCTGTGGGACTCCTGCGCGTCGGGCAACAACCTCGTCTGCGACGAACTCGCCGCGACGGCACCGGTCGACAGCGGCTACGAGGCGTTCGGCCGCACGTGCGCGCAGCGTCTTCCCGAAGGCGCCATCAGCTGCTTCGACGAACTGGGTTGAGCGTCAGTCGTCCGACGACGCCGGCGGACGCCAGAACGTCCCCAGGAACAGCACCGTGCCGCCGATCGCCACGGCGGCGGTGAGCGGCAGGGCGGTGCTCGGCTCGAAGACGAAGTCGAGCTCCAGGGCATCGTCGACCGACCATGATCCGGGGCCGACACCGCCGAGCGCGATCGAGAGCACGGCGATCGTCGCGACGTATTCCCAGCCCTGACCCGGGTTGTTGATGAAGAAGCCGTTGTTGCGATGAGCGGTGACCAGCGCGACGAGCACGATGGACGCGGTGCCCGCGTAGGCGAGCGGTGTGAGCAGACCGATCACCAGCATGGCGCCGAACACCAGCTCGGTGATCGTGACGCTCCACGCCTGCAGCGGGCCGTTCTTGAGACCGAGGCTCTCGAACCAGTCGGCCATCCCCGGGCCGCTGCGAACGGACTCCACATGGCGGTAGCCGTGGGCGAACATCATCCCGCCCATCCACACCCGCGCGACCGCGAGTGCGAGATCAACCCAGTCTGCGTCGCTCATGACGCTCCTCCCTCGAACCGGTGAGCACGTGCTCGGCTCCCCGTCTGCTGCGGCAGTGTAGGAGACTGCCGCCGTGCCCGTCCGCATCGCCGCCGCCCGCCGCAGCCCCTTCACGGGCGTGGAGGGTGCGCTGGCGGGTTGGCACCCGGTGGATCTCGCGGCCTCGCTCATGAACGCGACAGTCACGGACCCGGCGGCAATCGACGAGGTCTGGCTGGGCTGCGCCGAGCCGGTCGGCGCCCAGGGTGCGGACATGGCGCGCGCCGCGATCCTCGCCGCGGGATGGCCGGATCGCATCGGCGGCACGGTGCTCGACCGCGGCGAGACCAGCGGCACGGCCGCGCTCCACGCGGCCTG
>BQJV01000158.1 GCA_021604885.1 Acidimicrobiales bacterium | reverse complement strand
CACTCACGCCGCCCTTCTTCGCCCCGAGGACGGGGCGGCGGGTCTCGGTGTCGATCACCATCCCGAGCAGGGTGTTGGTCAGGACGACCGCCTCGGCGCCGGCGTCATGGGCGGCGACGGCGATCTCGGGAAGGTCGGCGGCGTTGGGGCTGAGCTTCGCCCAGCGAGGACGCCCACACCCGGCGGCGGCCTCGATCGCCTCGCGCGTCGACGATGCGGAATGGGCGAACATCGAGCCGCGATCCTCGAGATTGGGACACGACACGTTGACCTCGACGGCGACCACCTCGGGCGGAGCGTCCGCCAACGCATCGGCGGCCGCGGAGTAGTCGGCGATCGAGTTGCCCCAGATGCTGGCCACGACGGTGGCCCCCGTGGCGATCAACTCGGGGAGTTCGTGCTCCAGCCAGTGCGGCACACCCTTGCCCTGGAGGCCGACGCTGTTGATCATGCCCGCCGCGGTCGGGTGCACCCGCGGCGACGGATTGCCGGCCCACTCCCCCGCCTTCATCGACTTCACCACCACCGCGCCGAGTGCAGCCGGTTCGAGATAGCGGGCGAACTCGGAGCCGTAGCCGGCAGTGCCCGATGCGGTCAGCACCGGTGCCCGTAGCCGGACCGAGCCGACCGAGGTGGCCAGATCGGTCACGAGCCGCCCAGGACCGAGGCCGAGACGCCCGCGTGGTACTCCTGCAGACTGCGCACGGCGAGCGGATGGGTCCGCCAGTCCTGCATGCCGTTGGCCGCGGCCACGGCCGCGGCTCCGGTGGTCAGCAGTGGCACGTTGGCCAGCCCGGCCGCGGAGCGGATGTGCTCGCCGTCCGCCCGCGGACCGCGGCCGCGCGGCGAGTTGATGACCATCTGGACCTTGCCGTCCTGGATCAGCTGCACGGCATCGACGCCCTCGGCCTCCCCGAGTTTGGCGACGTCGACCGCGACCTCGACGCCCTCGGCCCGCAGCGTCGCGGCCGTGCCACTGGTGGCGACGATCTCGAACCCGAGCTCGACGAAGGCCTTCGCCGCGGTGACGCCCAGGTGCTTGTCGCGATCCGCGAGCGACATGAAGATCGCGCCCGACTCCGGGAGTCGCGTGCCTGCGCTGAGCTGGGACTTCACGAACGCCAGGCCCGGTGTGAGGTCGATGCCCATGACCTCGCCGGTCGAACGCATCTCCGGCCCGAGGACGGCATCCGCCTCCGGGAAGCGGTTGAACGGAAGGACGGCTTCCTTCACTGCGACATGGTCGCCGGTCACCCTCTCCCGCAGGAGTCCCTCGGCCCGCAGCTCGTCGAGCGTGGCGCCGAGCATCACCCGGCTCGCCACCTTGGCGAGCGGCACGCCCGTCGCCTTGGCGACGAACGGCACCGTGCGACTGGCGCGGGGGTTGGCTTCGATCACGAACACCTGGTTGGCCTTCACCGCATACTGCACGTTGATCAGGCCCTGGACCTCGAGCGCGGCGGCGATCTCGCGCGTGTAGTCCTCGATGACGGCGACAGTCTCGTCACTCAGGCGGTTCGGCGGGATCGAGCAGGCGGAGTCGCCCGAGTGCACGCCCGCCTCCTCCACGTGTTCCATCACCGCGCCGATCACCGTCGCGCCGGTGTGGTCGCGGATCGCGTCCACGTCGACCTCGGTGGCGTCCTCGAGGAAGCGATCGACCAGGACCGGCCGCTCGGCACTCAGGCCGCCCTCCTTGCCGAGCGAGCCGAAGCCCGCGAGTTCGGCCATCGCCCGCCGGAGGTGCTCGTCGTCGTAGACGATCTCCATCGCACGTCCACCGAGGACGTAGGACGGTCGGATCAGCGCCGGATACCCGATGCGGTCGGTTATCGCGAGGGCCTGGTCGATGTCGACCGCGGTGCCGCCGGCCGGCTGGGGGATCTCGAGCCGAGCGCACAGGGCGTTCCACTGTTCACGGTCCTCGGCCAGGTCGATCGACGCGGGTGACGTGCCGAGCACGAGTTCCGGGGGCAGGCGATCCGCCAGCTTTAGGGGCGTCTGACCACCGAGCGAGACGATGACCCCGAGCGGCTTCTCCGAATCGATGACGTCCATGACGTCCTCGTACGTCAGCGGCTCGAAGTAGAGCCGATCCGACGTGTCGTAGTCCGTGGAGACCGTCTCCGGATTGCAGTTGATCATCACCGTCTCGTAGCCGGCGTCGCGCAGGGCGAAGCTGGCGTGGACGCAGCAGTAGTCGAACTCGATGCCCTGGCCGATGCGATTCGGACCCGACCCGAGGATGATCACGCGCTCGCGCTCACCGGGGCGGACCTCGTCGGTGTCCTCGTAGGTCGAGTAGTGGTACGGCGTCGACGCCTCGAACTCGGCGGCGCACGTGTCGACCGTCTTGAACGTGGTCGCCACACCCTCGGCGAGCCGGGCGGCCCGCACCGACGCCTCCTCGACCTGCCAGAGATAGGCCAGCTGGGCATCGCTGAAGCCGAGCTGCTTGGCCCGCTTCCAGGAGCGCCGGGTCATCGCCGCCATGCCGACCGCTTCGAGATGGGCGCGCTCCTCGGTGATCATCAGCATCTGGTCCAGGAACCAGAGGTCGACGCCGGTCGCCTCGTAGATCTTCTCGATCGAGACGCCACGTCGTAGGAGAGCTTCGAGCTGGAACGGCCGGTCAGGGGTGCCGATGCTGGCCGCGGCGAGGAGCGCGGCGTCGTCCAGCTCATCGAACGCCGCTTCGCCGGGATCGCAGTTGAGTCCGTGGCGCCCCTGCTCGAGCGACCGCAGCGCCTTCTGGAGCGACTCGGGGAACGTCCGACCGATCGCCATGACCTCGCCGACGGACTGCATCGAGGTGCCGAGCACGCCGGACGTGCCGGGGAACTTCTCGAATGCCCAGCGCGGCACCTTGGTGACCACATAGTCGATCGAGGGCTCGAAGCTGGCCGGGGTCTTCTCCGTGATGTCGTTCGGGATCTCGTCGAGCGTGTAGCCGACGGCGAGCTTCGCGGCGATCTTCGCGATCGGAAAGCCGGTGGCCTTCGACGCGAGCGCGGACGACCGGCTCACCCGCGGGTTCATCTCGATGATGACCTGGCGTCCGTTCTCCGGATGCACGGCCCACTGCACGTTCGAGCCGCCGGTCTCGACACCCACCCGACGGATGCAGGCGAACGATCCGTCGCGCATCGTCTGGTACTCGACGTCGGTGAGCGTTTGGGCCGGGGCGACGGTGATCGAGTCGCCGGTGTGCACGCCCATCGGGTCGAAGTTCTCGATCGAGCAGATGATGACGCAGTTGTCGTTGCGGTCGCGCATCACCTCCAGCTCGTACTCCTTCCAGCCGGAGATGGACTCCTCGATGAGGATCTCGCTGATCGGGCTGCACTCGAGCCCATACGCAGCGACCCGCTCGAACTCCTCCATCGTGTGGGCCATGCCGGTGCCCCGACCGCCCAGGATGTAGGCCGGCCGGATGATGATCGGCAGGCCGACCTCCTCGACGACCCGACGCGCCTCGACCATGTCGTGGGCGACGCCGGAGCGGGCGACCTCGAGGCCGATCTCCTGCATGGCGACCTTGAACTTCTCGCGGTCCTCGGCCGTCTCGATCGCTTCGGCGTCGGCGCCGATCAGCTCGACACCGTTCGCCTCCAGGACGCCGGCCTCCTCGAGCTCCATCGCGAGATTGAGCCCGGTCTGACCACCGAGCGTCGGCAGCACCGCGTCGGGCTGCTCCTTCTCGATGATCTTCGCGAGGACGGCGACGTCGAGCGGCTCGACATAGGTCGCGTCCGCGAAGTCGGGATCGGTCATGATCGTCGCCGGGTTCGAGTTGGCGAGAATGACGCGATAGCCCTCCTCCTTGAGCACGCGGCAGGCCTGGGTGCCCGAGTAGTCGAACTCGCAGGCCTGACCGATGACGATGGGGCCCGAGCCGATGATGAGGATCGACTCGATGTCCGTGCGCTTCGGCACTACGCCGCCTTTCCGTGGGAGTCCATCAGTTCCGCGAACTGATCGAAGAGGTATCGACTGTCGTGGGGACCGGGGCCGGCCTCCGGGTGGTACTGCACGCTGAAGGCGGGCAGGTCGTTGTGGACCAGACCTTCGAGAGCACCGTCGTTCAGACAGGTGTGGGTCTCCGTGACGTTCGGGACCGAGCCGATCTCGACGGCGAAGTTGTGGTTCTGGCTGGTGATCTCGACCTTGCCCGTGCGGGCATCCTGCACGGGCACATTGCCGCCGTGGTGGCCGAACTTCATCTTGAAGGTCCTCCCGCCCAGCGCGAGGGACAGCACCTGGTGGCCGAGGCAGATGCCGAAGATCGGCACCTCGCCGATCAGCTTCGGCAGCTCGGTCACGATCGACCCGGCTTCCTCGGGATCGCCGGGACCGTTCGAGAGGAAGACGCCGTCGGGGTTCATGGCGAGGACGTCTGCGGCCGGTGTGTTCGCCGGCACGACGGTGACGGTCGCCAGCTCGCCGAGGTGGCGCAGCATCGTCGCCTTCACGCCGAGGTCGTACGCGACGACCTTCCGGGGCCCGGAGCCGACCGTGTAGGGCGCGTCCGTTGTCACGGTGGAGACCAGGTCGATCCCCGCGGTGCCGGGGTCCGCTTCGGCGGCGGCCCGGAGCGCGGCCGCGTCCGCGGTGCCGAACGCACCGGGCATTGCGCCGCTGTCGCGGATGTGGCGGGTGAGGCGGCGGGTGTCGATGCCGGCGATCCCGGCGATGCCGTGGCGACGCAGGAAGCTGTCCAGGTGGCCCTCCGCCCGCCAGTTGCTGTGGCGGCGCGCGAGATCACGGATGATGACGCCGCGACAGTGGGGCCGTGTCGCCTCGTCGTCGGTCGCGTTCACGCCGTAGTTCCCGATGTGGGGATACGTGAAGGTGATGATCTGACCCGCGTAGGACGGATCGGTGATGACCTCCTGGTAGCCGGACAGGACCGTGTTGAACACCACCTCGCCCGACGCGATCCCGTCGACCGGGTCGGCTCCGATGCCCTCGCCCTCGAAGACCTCACCGTCGGCGAGGACCAGTTGGTACTCCCTCAGTTCGCTCACCGCTGCGCTTCTCCATCGATCACGACTGCTTCTCCTCGCAGGATGGTGTGTCTGGCCCGCCCTCGCACGGTCACTCCCTCGTAGGGCGTGTTCGTGCTGCGGCTCGCCATCGCCGCGCCCGACACGGTCCAGGTGGTGTTCGGGTCGACCACGGCGAGGTTCGCCGCGCCACCCACCACCACGGGGCCGCCGTGCTGGTCCTGGATGCCCGCGATCGCCGCCGGCCGCCAGCTCATGGCCGCGAGCAGATCCTCGATCGGCATCTCGAGATGTGTGTTGGCGATCGCGAACGCGGTCTCCAGCCCGAGCATGCCGGGCGGTGCGTCCGCGAAGGTGCGCTCTTTGTCCTGCGGCGTGTGGGGCGCATGGTCGGTGGCGATCGCGTCGATCGTCCCGTCCGCGAGGCCCTCCTTCACCGCGGCCACGTCCGCATCCGTCCGCAGCGGCGGGTGAACCTTGTAGAGCGGGTCGTAGTCGGCGCAGCACGCGTCGGTCAGGCAGAAGTGGTGTGTCGCGGCTTCGGCGGTCACGGGCAACCCCGCGTCCTTCGCGGCACGAATCATCGCGACCGATCCCGCGGTCGACATGTGCTGGAAGTGCACGCGCGTGCCGGTGAGGCGCGCGAGCGCGATGTCGCGCATCACCATCAACTCCTCGGACTCCGCCGGCTGGCCGGGGATGCCGAGGCGGCTCGACCACTCCCCCTCGTGCATGAACGTGCCCTCGCTGAGAGCGTTCACCTCACAGTGCTGCGCGAGAACGATCGGTTGGCCGCCGGACAGATGGGCGAGTGACCCGGCGTACTCGAGCGCGGTACGCATGAGGCGGTCGTCCTGCACGCCGGTGCCGTCGTCGGTGAACAACCGCACGCCCAGCTTCACGAGCTCGGCCATGGGCGACAGCGACTCGCCGTCGCGGCCGACCGTGATGGCGGCCGACGGGCGGACATCGCAGATCGTGTCGGCGGCCAGGTCGATGACCTCACGGACCACGGACGCGCAGTCCATCGCCGGTGTGGTGTTGGGCATGGCGATGACCGACGTGAATCCGCCGAGCGCGGCGCCACGGGCCCCGGTCTCGATCGTCTCGGCCTCTTCCTTGCCGGGCTGGCGCAGGTGCACGTGGAGGTCGACGAAACCGGGCGAGACGACACAGTCGGTGGCGTCGAGGGTGCGGTCGCCGTCCAACCCCTCGCCGACGGCGACGATCGTTCCCTCGTCGGAGACGACGACATCGGCGCGTCGCGAGCCGTTCTGATCGACGACGGTGCCGCCCTTGATCACAGTGGTGGACTCGGACATCAGGCGACGGCCTCCCGGGTGTCGACGAGGTCGAGGCCCGACCCCAGCAGCAGGTACAAGACGGCCATCCGTACGGCGATGCCGTTGGTGACCTGTTCGGTGATGACGGCGTTGGGCCGATCGGCGACCTCGCCGGCGATCTCGACACCCCGGTTCATCGGACCCGGGTGCATGATCAGCGCGTCCTCGCGGAGACGGTCGGCGCGGGCCGTGGTGAGGCCGTACTCCTCGTGGAACTCCCGGAGCGTCGGAACCACCGCCTGCTCCTGACGTTCGAGCTGCATCCGGAGCAGGTAGCAGATGTCGACCTCGTCGATCACCTCGTCGAGATCGTGCGTGACCTTCACCGGCCAGCCTTCGAGGCTCGGCGGGAGGAGCGTCTGTGGGCCGACAAACGTGACCTCGGCGCCCATCGTGGCGAACCCGATCGCGTTCGAGCGAGCGACCCGGGAGTGCTTGATGTCGCCGACGATGGCGATCCGACGACCGTCGAGGCTGCCGAGGCGACGCGTCGCCGTGTAGAGGTCGAGCAGCGACTGGGTCGGGTGCTGGTGCCAGCCGTCGCCCGCGTTCACGACGCTGGCGTCGGTCCACTCGGCGATCCGGTGGGGGGCGCCGGCTCCGTGGTGACGGACGACGATGCCGTCGATTCCCATGGCGGCCACGGTCTCCACCGTGTCGCGCAGGCTCTCGCCCTTGTTCACCGAGGACGAGCTCACGCTGAAGTTCATGGTGTCGGCCGAGAGCCGCTTCGCCGCGGTCTCGAACGACAGACGGGTGCGGGTCGAGTCCTCGTAGAAGAGCCAGGCGATGGTCTTGCCCCGCAGCGCCGGCACCTTCGGGATCTGGCGCTCCCCGACCTCCGCGAACGAATCGGCCAGGTTCAGGAGTCGTTCGATGTCGTCTCGGTCGAGATCGGCCATCGACAGCAGATGACGCATCGCGCCGGTCACGAAACGTCTCCCAGGTCGACACCGTCGTCGTGCACGTCCACCATCTCGTCG
>BQJV01000157.1 GCA_021604885.1 Acidimicrobiales bacterium | reverse complement strand
GTCACGGATCGCCGCGAGAAGCGACGCGGTATCTGCGCCGTCATCGGCGAGCCCACGGAGCATCCGCACGTCCTCGGCGAACGCCAGGATCTTGTCCTGATCGCGGGCGTTGTTGAGTCGCCCGGCCAGCTGGTCGAGCTGGCGGGGGCTCCGCTGCTCGCCGACCCATTCGGCCAGTCGGCGGCTGATGCCGCGCGGTGGTCGGCGGACCGCGGTCTCGAGCGCGGTGGACGGGAGCGCCTGATCCGGCGCGACCGCGACGCGGAGCCAGGCGAGCGCGCCGGCGACGCCGGTGCGCTCGAGGAAGTTCGCGTCGACCGGTGCGCTGGTGGCAATACCCGCCTCGCCGAGCAGCAGCATCGGACCGAGCAGTGTGGCGTTGACGCGGGTGAGCACCGCGATGTCGACGGGCGCGACGCCCTGTTCGACGAGTCGGGTGACCTCCGCGACCGTCGCCCCGAGTGGATCGGGGGACGACGCGATCTCCAGCGCGTCGGCCCCTTCGTCGCGACCGCTCGCCGGCGTGATGGTCTTGTCGACCCGCCGCCGGTTGTGCGTGAGCAGGGTCGCGGCGCCGGCGACGACGGCGGGCGGGCAGCGGTAGTTGATCGTCAGGTCGTGGGCGCCGCTTCCGGGGAAGAGGTGGGCGAAGTCGATCAGCCAGGACGGTGACGCGCCGGAATAGCCGTAGATCGTCTGGTCGTCGTCGCCCACGCCGAACACGTCGGCCCGCGGGCCGGCCAGGAGCCGCAGCAGGAGCACGTGGGCCGGGGTGAGGTCCTGGAACTCGTCCACGAGCAGCACGCCACAGGCCTGCCGGGCGGCTCGCCGGGCCGCCGGGTCGGTGCAGAGCACCTCGATCGCACCGAGGATCTGTTCGTCGAAGTCGACCACGCCGGCCCGACGCAGCCGCCGCCGGAATTCCGGGAGTACGGCGGCGAACTCCTTCACGTCACCGCCGAACTCCTTCTCGACAGCGGCAGGCGAGCGCAGCCCGAGTCGGGTGGCCGTGAGCGCCTCGATCCAGACCGCCATGGGATCGGCCATGGCCTGGCGTCGTCCACCGACGAGATCGTCGAGCACCCGGCGGACCTCACGTTCGTCGATCACCCGAGGGGCGGATCGGTCCGCGGGCGCGGCGAACGGTCCTCGCCCGCTCAGGATCGCCAACGCGAGGGAGTTCAGCGTGCGGATCTCGAGCCCGACGAGATCGGTGGTGCGCTCCTGCATCTCCTCGCGCGCCCGCACGTTGAACGCGACGAGACAGATCGTGGAGGGATCGATGCCGCGATCGCGTACGAGGTGACGGGCCCGCTCGGTGAGGACGCGGGTCTTGCCGGAGCCGGCGGGCGCGATGATGCGGGCGCCGCCTCCGCCGTGGGCGACGGCGGCGAGCTGATCCGGCGCGAGGTCCGCCTTCGGTGGCGCGTGTCGGATCGGTGCGAGCGAACCGATGCCGAGATGGGCGGCGGGCACGACCGCGGCGCCCAGGTCGGTGTCGTCGAACCAGTCGAGCGGGCCCCCGTCGACCCAGGCCGCACCGTCAGGCGTGTCGATGTCGCCCGGCCCGACGACGCGTGGGGTCGCGCCCGCCGCGACGGCGATGGACACGCCGGCGATGGTCGGGGAGTCCGCCCGGCGTGCATCGACGCTGTGATCGAGCACGAGAAGCCGCAGAATGTCGCCCTCGAGATCGGTGTCGGGCGACAGGTGCCAGTAGTCGACGGCGAGGACGGGATCGGGCTCCGGCAACTCGGTCGCCAACTCGATGACCACGCGCTCGCGGTCGGCTCGCGCCGCGCGCAGCTTGGCGATCGCATCCGGTCCGTCGTCCACCGTGATGCGGGGCGCGTCGGCCCAGGGAGCCGGCGCCCGCTGGCCCGGGAGCACGACCACGTTGCGGCCGAGGGCGGCCGGGCCGGCGAGATGGTCCCAGTCGGGAGCGAGCACGACCGGGGCGACGGCGACCGGTGCGCTTCGCCGAAGGGGTCGACCGACTGCCGGCTCGTCGAACATCGTCGGCTCGTCGGCCGCCGCGGCGCCCGGTGTGCCGGAGCAGGACCGCACCTCGGCCACCGTGGGGTGGCGGTCGCCGCAGTGTCCGCAGGAGATCATCCTCCGCACCGTAGGCGCGGGCACTGACAGTCCCTCGCCCGCGTCAGCACCGGCCGGTCAGGCGGGTTGGCCGCGATGGCGGAGCTGGGCGGCGAGCGGCGCCGCCAGCAGGCTCATCACGAGCAGCAGGATCATGGATGCCTTCACCCCGTCGACCACGCCGTATCGGGCAAGCATGGCGATGACGATGGCCGCGCAGAGGGTCTGTCCGATCTCCTGGGAGATCCGGTTCATCGATCCGCCGATGCCGAGCCGGTCGCCGGTCACGTTGTTGAGGGCAGCTGCCTGGGTCGCGGCGTGGGCGCAACCCACGCCGAACCCGTACAGCACCACGAACGGAACCCACACGGCGAGGAGCTGTCGCTCCTCGGTCACCTGGGTGTACATCCAGATGGCGGATCCGGCGAGGAGGAGCGAACCGGGCAGGATCACGGCCCGGTGGCCGTAGCGGTCGGCGAGGCGGCCGGCGACGACGGACATCGGACCGGCGATGGCGGGGATCATTCCCACGGCCAACCCCGACCACATCAGCGAGAGCCCCCATGACTGGCTCATGAGCTGGACCATCGCGAGGAACGTGCCCGCGAACGTGCCTGCGACGAGAAACGACAGCGAGCTGCCGACCCGGAAATCGTGGTCGCCGAACAGGGGCAGGTACAGGATCGGCTCCGCGTGCCGGGCCGACCGAGCGATCAGGATCGGGAGAACGACGAGCGCAATGGTGATGGCGGCCACCGTGCGCCTGTCGGTGTACCCCCAGTCGTCGCTCTGCACGATGCCCATCGCCAGTGCGGCGATGCCGAGCATCAGCAGCGCCACGCCGACGAGGTCGGGCGGCTGACGCTTGGGCCCTCTGCCCACGTCGTCGCGGGGCAGCCGCGGCGCGACCAGGGCGAACACGAGGATGCCGAGGGGGACGTTGATGAAGAACGCCCAACGCCAGGTCAGGTTGTCGATCAGGGCGCCACCGACCGCGGGGCCGATCGCTACGGCCACGCCGCCGACGGCACCCATCGCCCCGACCGCGGTCGAGCGTCGCTCGGGCGGGAAGGCGTCGAGGACGAGTGCCAACGAGGCCGGCGACTCGATAGCGAGACCGGCGGCCTGCACCATGCGGGCGAAGATCAGGAACTCGACGGTCGGTGAGACGCTGACGAGCGCGCTGCCGACGATGAAGAGTCCGAAGCCGGTGAGGAACATGCGAGCGCGGCCGAACCGGTCGGCCGCCCACCCGGCGGGGACGAAGACGGCGGCAGTCGTGATCGAGAACGCGGTCAGCGCCCACGAGACCGTCTCCTTGCTGACGTCGAACGTCTCTTCGATCTCCCCGAACGCGACGAAGACGAGGCTGAAGTTCAACGTGCTGAGAGCGATCGCGCCGCCGATCAGGCCGTAGATGCGCCACGGCGATGCGGTGGTCGCGGTCTCGTTCACCACGGATGGCTACACCGCGAGATGCAACAAACAGAAATCGTTGCGAGACTCCGCCCCGGAGAGCAGAACAGCGGCTGACGGGGAGAGACAGTGAGCGAACGTATCGGAGTCATGGGTGCCGGCGTCATGGGGTCGGGTATCGCCCAGGTGATGGCGATCGCCGGACACGAGGTCGTGTGCCGGGATCTGAGCGAGGACGTGCTGGCGGCAGCCCGCGAGGGCGTGGACACGGGTCGCTTCGGCGTCCTGGGTGCGGTCGAGCGCGGCAAGCTGACCGCGGACGAGGCGGATGCCGCACTCGCCCGGCTGACGTTCACGACCGATCTGGAACCGGCGGTCGACGTCGACGTCATCATCGAGGCGGTGCCGGAGGACCTCGGGCTGAAGATCAAGTTCTGGCGGGATCTCGACGGCCTCGCGCCCGAGCGCACGATCTTCGCCAGCAACTCCTCGGGCTTCCCGATCGCCGCGATGGCTGCGGGGACGGATCGACCCGACCGTTTCGTCGGCTGGCACTGGGCATCGCCCGCCCCGGTGATGAAGCTCGCCGAGATCGTGAAGGGGCCCGAGACCAGCGCCGAGACGGTCGAGACCATCGTCCGGCTCGCCGGTGCCGCGGGCAAGAACCCGGTGGTCGTCAACGACACCGACCAGTCGTGGGGGTACGTCGCCAACCGCGTGTACTTCGCGATGGTGCGGGAGGCGAACCGGGTCGTCAGCGAGGGTGTCGCCACACGCGAGCAGGTCGATCAGTTGATGCGAGACTGTTTCCGGTGGCCCTCGGGGCCTTACGGCATGGTTGCCGGCGCCGGATCCGGGTGGTCGTGATGGACTGGCTCGGACTCATCGGGATCGGCTTCCTCGCCGGCCTGATCGCCCGCATGTTCATCCACACGGGCCGCAGCTTCGGCTGCCTCGGCACGATCCTGCTCGGGATCGCCGGCTCGTTCGTCGGTGGCCTTCTCGGGTCGCTACTGTCCGACGGCTCCTTCGACATCTCGACGTCGAGTTGGATCGGGTCGGTGATCGGTGCGATCGTCATCCTCGTCGTCGTGCGGTTCGTCGACTCCGGAGGAAATCAGTGAGCGAGCAGGACTACGAGGCCAGCCCCTACGACTGGGTGGCGGACCATGTCGAGCGCTACGAGCGCACCGGAGGCAAGGAGGGCGGCGAGTTCAACGGTGTGCCGTGCATCATCCTCACCACGACCGGTCGCAAGTCGGGCGTGCAGCGCAAGACCCCGCTCGTGCGGGTGCCCCACGGCGACACCTACCTCGTCGTGGCGTCTATGGGCGGCCAACCGGCGCACCCCGCCTGGTACCTCAACCTGCTCGCGGATGCGAACGTCACCCTCCAGGACGGTGACGACGTCCGGTTCTTCACCGCCCGTCCGACCGAGGGCGATGAGCACGCCGAGCTCTGGGAGACCGCCGTCGCCGTCTACCCGGAGTACGAGGAGTACCAGGCTCGCTGCGAACGCACGATCCCCGTCGTGAAGCTCGAACCGCGCTGAACCGGCGAACCGGCGGTCACGTGAAGTCGACGCTGGTGGCCATGCAGGCTGCGGCGTCGTGGTCGGCCGCGTCCTCGTAGCGGACCCAGAACGCCAGCGCGTCCTGCGCGCCGTTCTCGCCGCCCGGGATCGGCACGTAGAGCGCGACGAGGAACGGCATCTCCGAGTCGGGATCGGCCGAGACGTCCACCTGGACGAAATCGGCGGTGAGGCCGTCGAGCGTGATCGTCTCTGCCTCGTCGGGGTATCGCTCCGTCTCGTTGCCGGAGAACCAGCCGAAGTCGAAGCCGGCGGTCATCCCGTCACGCTCGTAGAACCCGACCAGCGAGTCGATTCCCTGCACCTCCTGATCCACGAGGTCCGCCGGCCGCGAGAACGTGAACGGGCCGGCGTCGACGAGCTCCCAGTCCGCACCGACACAGTCGGGGGTGTCGCCCGTCGGTGTCGTTGTCGTGCTGGGGCCGGTCGTCGATGTGGTGGTCGTGCCGGTGTCGTCGGCTGTGCCCTCGATGGTTTGGCCGGTCCCGTCGGGCTCGGCGGCAGGCGTCTCGTCGTCGCCACACGCGCCGAGCAGGAGGCAGGCGGCGACGGCGAGCACGGCGGTTCGGCGAATGAGTGCAGGCATGGGTCTCCTCGATGTTTCTCACCGTCAGACGCATGGGCGGCGCGATCGGTTCCCCGGTGGGGAAGGAAGTCGGGAACGATCGCGACCAGACTGGCGTTGGAGGGTCATGCGTTCGCTTCTGTCCTTGGTCCGTGAGAACTGGAAGGTCACGCTCCCCGCCGGGATCGTGGTCGGCGCGGTGCTGTTCTGGCTCGTGTTCGTCTACTTCGGCTTCCAGACACTCTTCTTCGACGACAAGGTCGACGAGGACGGTCCGGTCTTCGCCAGCGGCGCCGGCGCGTCCGGTCTGGATTCGGATGCCCTGTCGGAGGAGGACGCGGCGGCGATGAACGACGCCATGGACGAGCTCGGCACGGAGCTGGTCGACGAAGCGAACGATCCGATGCCGGACATGCCGGACACGGAGATCGTCACGCTCGTCAGCGGGTCGTTCGTGGACCGCAGCCATCCGGCCGACGGCGTCGCCCTGGTGCTGAACGACGGCACCGAGCAGCGCTTCCTGCGCTTCGAGGACTTCGCCACCGACAACGGCCCCGACCTCAACGTGTACCTGTCGACAGCCCCGGCGGACGCGCCACCCGGCGACTTCGACGACGACTTCGTCGACCTCGGTGATCTCAAGGGCAACATCGGTGACCAGAACTACGAGATCCCGTCGGACGTCGATCTCGACCGCTACACGACGGTGGTCATCTGGTGCGTGCGGTTCGGCGTCGCGTTCGGCGCCGCCGACCTCGCCTGATCGGGGTCCCTCGACGGGCTACCGTCGGCGGCATGGAACTCGCCGAGGCCATGTCGACCCTCGAACGTGAGGGGACTGCACAGAACCGGAAGATCTACGCCCGTCATGGCGCGCAGGAGCCGATGTTCGGCGTCAGCTACGGCGCACTCGGCAAGCTCGAGAAGAAGATCAAGACCGACCACGACCTCGGGTTGGCGCTCTGGGCGACGGGCAACCACGACGCCCGCATGCTCGCCGCCAAGGTCGTCGACCCACAGGAATTCACCGCCAAGCTGGCCGATCAGTGGGCCCGAGAAGCGGTCTGCTACCAGACGGCGGGAGCGGTGGCCGATGTCGTCGCGGAGTCGCCGGTCGCCCGATCCCGGTGTGACGTGTGGCGCGATCGCAAAGGTGAATGGGTGGCGAGCGCCGGCTGGGGCGTGTTGGCACGCACCTGCGAGGACGAGGACCTGTGGGACATCGCGGAGCTGCGCGGCCTCGTCCGCCAGATCGAGGACGAGATCCACGAGCGCCCGAACCGGGTGCGGCACGAGATGAACATGGCCCTCATCTGCATCGCGCTGCGCAATGCCGCCCTCCAGCGGCTCGCGATGAGCGCGGGCCGTCGGATCGGTGCGGTCGACGTCGACCACGGTGAGACGAACTGCAGCACGCCGGACGCCTGCGACTACATCGAGAAGACGGTCGGCTACCGGCAGCGGCGGGCGGTCAGATCCGGCTGATGTCGTAGCGGAACGGGTGGGGGCGGTGCTGCTCCTTGCCGCCACCGCCGAGCTTGACCATGCGCACCACGCGTTGGCGATGGCCGGCGAACGGCTCGAGCGCCTCGAGCATTGCCTGGTCGTCGCCCTCGACCCCGGTGAGCGCGTAGCTGACCATGCGCGGGATGTGCAGGTCGCCGACCGGCACCGCGTCG
>BQJV01000156.1 GCA_021604885.1 Acidimicrobiales bacterium | reverse complement strand
CACCTGCGGTCATCGCCGGCGCCATCCGGGCCGCGTCCGGCGCATCGTTTCTCATCGCACCCGAGCGAGCACAGCGCCTGTGGTCGCAGCGGGAGGCGACGGATCCGACCGCTCGGCTCCTCCTGCGGTCGATGGGGTACCGGGATCTCCTGATCGGCGGCGGGCTGATCGCGGCCGGGCTGCGCGACGACGAGCGCGTGCCCGGGTGGTTCCTGGCATCGGCCGGCGCGGATGTCGCCGACCTGATCGGCGGGCTGGCGGTGAAGGACGAACTGCCCGAACGCGATCACCTCACCGGCATCGGCGGGGCCGCCCTGGGTGTCGCGGTCGGCCTCGTCGGCGCGGCGGCTGCGTACCGCAGCTCCCGGACTGGATTCTGAGCAGCCAGGCGGTCAGGCTGGACCCATGGCCGTCACCGAGAAGACCAGCACCGGATCCGACACCCACTACATCGTCATCTCCGCCGACACGCACGCCGGCGGAAGCCATGCGTCGTACCGCGAGTATCTCGACGCCGAGTTCCTCGACGAGTTCGACGCGTGGCGGGGCAAGTACAAGAACCCCTACAAGGACCTGGGCGACAACCGTCGTCTGCGCAACTGGGACAAGGAGATGCGCGACACCCAGCAGCTCGACGAGGAGGGTGTCGTGGGCGAGGTGATCTTCCCGAACACGGTGCCGCCGTTCTTTCCGTCGTTCGTGCTGTTCGCCCAGCCGCCGAGCCCCGAGGACTATCGCAAGCGGCGGGCCGGCGTGCAGGCCCACAACCGCTGGCTGAAGGAGTTCTGCGAGGAGGCGCCCGAGCGCCGGGCCGGGGTCGGCCAGATCTTCCTCAACGACGTCGACGACGCCATCGAGGACGCCACGTGGATCAAGGAGAACGGCCTGCGCGGCGGCATCCTCCTCCCGAACATCGCGCCCGACGTGAAGTGGGTCCGCCCCGTGCACGACCCGTACTACGACCCGCTGTGGAAGGTGCTCGAGGATCTCGAGATCCCGGTGAACTGTCACGGCGGCACCGGCGCCCCGGACTACGGCAAGTCGCCGATCTCGATGCTGCTGTACATCAACGAGGTCAGCTTCTACAGCCAGCGTCCGCTGGTCCACATGATCCTCGGGGCCGTCTTCGAGCGTTTCCCGAAGATGGACTTCGTGCTGACCGAAACCGGCGCGGCCTGGATCCCCGAGGTTCTGCGCCGCCTCGACGGCACGATCAAGACGATCCGCGACACCGGCGAGACCGGCGAGATCAAGTACGACAAGGGCACGCTCCCCTCGATGCTGGCCAGCGAGATGTGGGCCCAGAACTGCTGGGTCGGCTGCTCACAGCCCGGCCCGGAGGACATCGCCGCTCGCGACAAGATCGGCGTCGACCGGTTCATGTGGGGCAGCGACTACCCCCACGACGAGGGCACACATCCGCACACGAAGGACCATCTGCGCCGGCGCTTCGCCGACGTGGACCCGACGACCACCGAGAAGATGCTCTACGGCAACGCGGCCAAGCTCTACGACTTCGATCTCGACGCCCTGGCACCGCTGGCCGAGCAGTACGGGCTCACCCGCGAGGAGATGCACACGCCGGTCGTCGGCGGCGAGGACGCCACGCTGCGGGACAAGATGACGATGTCGGACGACATGTCGTCCGACGCGCTGTAACGCCGAATCGCTAGCCGACGCCCCCCGTCGCCCACATGTCGGCGAAGTGCCCGCCGGCGGCGATCAGTTCGTCGCGCGTGCCGACCTCGGCGATGCCGCCACCGTCGACCACGACGATGCGGTCGGCGCGCATGGTGGTCTGGAGGCGATGAGCGATGATCACCGCGGTGCGGCCGTCGAGGACGACATCCAGCGCGTTCTCCACCGCCTGTTCGGTTCGCAGATCGAGTGACGACGTCGCCTCGTCGAGCACCAGCAGGCGCGGCTGCGAGATGAACGCACGGGCGAGCGCGAGGAGCTGCCGCTCCCCCGCGGAGAGCGCCACACCCCGTTCGAGACACGGGGTGTCGAGCCCCTCGGGCAGCCGTTCGAGCAGCGGTCCGAGACCCACCCGCTCACAGGCCGTCAGCAGCTCGTCGTCGGTCATCGTCCGGTTGCCGATCTGGAGGTTCTCCTTGATCGAGCCACCGAAGAGGAACGGCTCCTGCGGGACCACGCCGATCTGGCGGCGGAGCGAGGCGAAGGTGACGTCACGCACGTCGTGCCCGTCGATCGTCACCCGCCCGGCCTGCGGGTCGTAGAACCGGTTGAGCAGCTTCGCGATCGTGGACTTGCCCGCGCCGGTCGGCCCGACGACGGCGATCGTCTCACCCTCGTGGATCTGCAGGTCGACGTCGGAGATGACCGGCGTGTGCGGGTCGTATCCGAACGTCACGCCGTCGAGCCGGACCTCGCCCTGCACGGTCGGCAACTCGTAGGCGTCGGGCTTCTCGGCGACCGACGGCTCGGTGCGGAACACGCCGTCGAGCTTGAGGACCGACGCCCGACCCTGCTGGTAGATGTTGTAGAGGGCGACGAGCTCGGTGATCGGCGCGAAGAAGGCGCCGACGTAGAGCACGAAGGCGATGAGTTCGCCGAGCGACACCCGCCCGTCGAGCACGAAGCCCCCGCCGACGACCAGTAGCACCATCTGGGCGAACGGGCCCATCGCCTCGGCGCCCGGGCCGTAGACGCCGTTGATGTAGGCCGTGCGATCGTTGGCATCGAGATATTCGCCCGCCTCGTTCTGGTGCTCGATCACCGTGCGGCGGCGCCGGTTGTGGGCCGTGATGATCCGGATGCCGGCGAGGCTCTCCTGGAGGTGGGCGAGCACGTCGGCGATCGTGTCGCGCACCCGCAGCTGGGCCACCTCGGCGACCCGGCGGTACCAGAGCGACATCAGCAGCGTGCCCGGCACCACGGCGGCCAGCGTGATGACCGCCAGCAGCGGATTGAGGATGAACAGGGCGACGGTGACCGCGGCGAGGGTCACCCCCTGCACGGCGAGCTGGACGAGCCCCTGCTGGAAGAGTTGCTGGAGCGGCTCGAGGTCGCTGGTCATGCGACTCAGCAGCCGGCCGGCGCGCTCGTTCGTGTAGTAGTCGATGCTGAGCCGCTGGAAGTGGGCGAACAGCTGCACCCGTAGATTCGCCATCACCCGGGCACCGACCCGCCCGGCGAACATCGTCCGCACGATGCCGATCAGGATCGAGACCGGCACGAAGACGGCGAACAGCACGCCCATGAAGACGACGAGGTCACGGTCGCCCTTGCGGATGCCCTCGTCGATCGAGATCTGGAGGAGCAGCGGGCCCGCCTGAGCCATGACGGCTTCGAGGGCGATCAGTGTGAAGACGCCGAGGAACGCGAGGAGGTAGGGACGCAGGAAGTGCGTCATCGTGAACGGCGCCCGGTCGTAGTCGCTCTGGCTGAACGGCGGGGCATCGTCGGAGACGTCCGCCGGGCCTTCGTCCATCCAGCGTTGGACCTTCTCCGCGACCTCCGGCGGAATGCCGCTGAACCCCGTGTCGGCGATGCCGCCCCAGCCGGCCATGCCCATCAGTCGGCCCCGTCCTGTTCGGCGGCTTCGTCGTCCATCTCGTCGTCGTCCGTCTCGTCGTCGTCCATGTGCTCGAGCAGCTCGCGATAGCGAGGCTCGCGGACGAGCAACTCCTCGTGCGTGCCTTCTGCGGCGACGACCCCGTCGGCGAGGAGCACGACCCGATCAGCCAGCGAGATGGTGGACACCCGATGGGCGATGACGATCACCGTGCGATCGGCCGTGGCCTCCCGCAGACCGGCATGGATCTTCTCCTCGACCCGCACGTCGATTGCACTGGTCGCGTCGTCGAGCACGAGCACCTGCGGGTCGTGGAGGAGGGCACGGGCGAGCGAGATGCGCTGACGCTGGCCGCCCGAGAGGGTGTAGCCGCGCTCGCCGACGACCTCGTCGTAGCCGTCGTCGAGCTCGCCGATGAACGCGGCAGCCTGGGCGGTGCGGGCCGCGGCCTCGACCCGCTCCTGCGAGGCGGTCGGATCGGCGAACGCGATGTTGTCGCGGATGCTCATCGAGAAGAGGAACGGATCGTCGAGGGCGACGCCGACGACGGACCGCACCGAATGCAGCGTGGCGTCCCGGATGTCGACGCCGTCGACCTCGACCGCGCCGCTGCGCACGTCGTAGAGGCGGGGCAGCAGCCGGGCGACCGTCGACTTGCCGGATGCCGTGGCGCCGACGAGGGCGACCGTCTCCCCCGGCTGAACGGTGAGGTCGAAGCCGCGCAGGACGTCGGCGTCGTTGCCGTAGCCGAAGTGCACGTCGTCGAACCGCACCGCGCCGCGAGCGCCGGTGAGGTCGGTCGGATCGTCGCGCTCGACCACGGTGATGGGCTCGTCGAAGACCTCGTAGACGCGCATGGCCGACGCCTTGGCCCGCTGCGCCATCTGGACGAGATGGCCGATGAAGCGGAACGGCACCTGCACCATCACGACGTAGGAGCTGAAGGCGACGAGGGCGCCGATGCCGATGTCGCCGCTCTCCACGAGCAGGCCGCCATAGAGGAGGACGGCCACCTGACTCATCCGGGGCAGGTGCTCGAGGGCGGGGATGTAGCGGGCCGACACGTCGGCTCCCTTGACCATCGCCCAGCGGAGTTGGTCGGCGACGCCCGTCATCCGGGCGATCTCGTGTTCCTCGCCGGCGAAGTTCCGCACCACCCGCACGCCGGCGATGTTCTCCTCGACGACCGTGGCGACGTCCGCTTGACGGGCCATCACCAGCCACCAGGCGGGCAGCTGTGGGTGGCGGCTCCGGAGGCCGATGAACGCGACGATCGGGATCGGGATGATGGTGACGAGCGTCAGCGGAACGCTGACCGCGAACATCAGCGCCAGGGCGATGAACAGGCTGGCGAGCGAGAGCGCCATGAACGGCCCGAAGTTGAGGAACATCTGCACGGCACGGATGTCGCCGTTCGCCCGGGCGAGCAGCTGACCCGTCTCGCTGCGGTCGTAGTACGAGGACGACAGGCGCGAGAGATGATCGAAGACGGCGTGGCGCATCGCCGTCTCGACGCGGAAGGCCACGCGGAACATCGCCCGCCGGGCGATGAAGCCGCTGACGAACGCGACGGCGGTCAGTCCGGCCAGGGCGAAGGCGTAGGGCGCGATGTCGTCCGTCTGATCGTCCAGCGCGTTGTCGATCGCGAGCATCAGCACGGCGGGCACGAGCGTGCGGGCGAGCATGCCGATCGAGGTGCCGACGATCGAGGAGATGAGGCCGACCCGCATCGGGCGGATGACCGGCCACAGGCGACGGAGCCAGCCCAGGCTCGCATCCGGATGGGGCCGTCCGAGCGGCTCGGGGTAGCGGGCGAGTTCGTCCGTGGCGACGGCGGTCATGACTCGTTCCGCCGAGCCAGCGCCTCACGCCACAGGCCGAGGCCGGCGCGTGCGGCCTCGCGGTCGGCCGGGTCGAGGTTCGCGAGAAGCCCGTCGAGCGCTGCCGATGCCGCCTCGTCCGCGGTGTCGAGTGCGGCGCGGCCGGCGGCCGTGAGCTCGAAGTCCACCCGGCGCCGATCGTCCTCGGCGCGCGCCCGCGCCACCAGCCCGTCGTCGACGAGTCCATTCATCACGGTGGTGACGGTGGGCGGGCGCACCGCGAGGAATCGGGCGAGCACCGCGCCGGAGGTCACGCCGGCTTCGACGAGGGAGAGGGCGCGGAACTGGGAACTGGTGAGGCCGGTCTCGTTCACCGAGATCTCGATCGCCCGGCCCAGGCCGATCACCGCGAGCGCCGGCGCGCGGTTCGTCCCGGTTTTCTTAGCCCCCATAATGATTAGCGTAGCTAATCGTCTCCGGACACCAACACTCGGTGATACGCGGCCCGCACCGCGAGGGCCTCGCGGACCTCGGCGGTCATGTCCTCGGCGAACTCCTCGCGGTACGCGTCGTCGGTCAACACCTGCACGGCGAACTGGAGCCCGGACATCAGCCCGATGAACGAGGACACGACGATGAGCTGACGGGTGAAGATCAGCTCGCCTCCGAACACCGACCAGGTGCGCAACCAGTCGTCCGCCCGGGTGAGTTCGTCCGTCGTCGTCCACTGGGTGAGCGTGTCGGCCCGCACCGTGAAGAGACCGAAGAACAGATAGAACGCGGTGATGACGAGGGCCACCAGGAAGATCTGGATCGCCTGGGAGACGAAGAGGAGCAGGGCCACGTTCCACTCCGCCGGCCGGCCCAACGAGGGCGCGTCCGGAGGGGGTGCGTCGTCGTCGGGTACGCAGCCCTCCATCGGCGTGCCGTCGCAGAACGGCCGAACCTCGGCCCATCGACCGAAGCGGGCGAGGTCCACCGTGATGCGCTTGACGGACAGCATGACAAACGCACTGCCGATGCCCGTGATGACCGCGGCCACCACCAGGAAGTAGGGCCACTCGAAGTCGTTGGCGACCTGCCACATCTCCGCGTTGAGGAAGATGAAGGCGCTGAACAGGAGCAGGATCGGCAGCGACTTCAGCGCGAGGTTCGCGATGTCGTACATCTGCGCGCCCACCTGGCCCAGCGACCAGCGCAGCATCGGCAGGATGCCCCACGCGGTGATCACGAATCCGACGACGAGGATCACGATGTTGGCGCCGAGCAGCCAGAGGATGTTCTCGCCGAGGGCGTCCTGCGCACCGATTGCCGTCGGGATGACGGGCAGGATCAGGAAGAGCAGCACCTCGGGCGTGCCGACCGTGTCCGGCAGCATCAACAGGGGGCGACGGCGCAGCCGGTTGACGAGGACGAAGGCCCCGAGCATGAGGGCGACCCCGCCGAGGAAGGCGAGTGCCTGGCCGACCCCCGACCAACGGTCGCCGAAGACGAGGAACAGTTCGAGGAAGACGACCAGCGAGAGGAACGGGAACATGCGGGTGAGCACGTCCTCGCGGACGGAGTACTCGTCGATCAGGTGCGGGAGGCCCTGACGCACGAACCATCGTTCGGTGCGATCACGCTGGACAGCGGGCGACTCCTCCATCGCCGCAGACCCTAGGTCAGTCCCAGATCGCGGTGACCCACCACTGCTGATGTTCGAGGGTGAGCAGCCGGGCTTCCCCGTCGTCGGCCAGGATCTGGAACCGTGCCCGCCGACGGTGTTCGTCCGTGTCCCACCAGCGTTCGTCGACCGGCCAGGGCCCGGCCCAGCCGACCACGGCGACCCGTCGCCGATCGAGGACGAGGGTGGTGGGTGGGGCCGACGGGAGCCCCCGACCGGTGACGGTGACCATGCGGTCGTCGGCGTCGAGCAACTCGGCCGGCTTCGGCGCGGTCGGCACCCGCGTGGGCGACGGCCGGGGCAGACGCCCGGGCCACGGCGCCTCCTCGTCGTCGGCATGGAGCTCGCGGCTCCGCAAC
>BQJV01000155.1 GCA_021604885.1 Acidimicrobiales bacterium | reverse complement strand
CGGGTGCTGTCGACCATCCTCGGTATCGAGCCGGACCAGGAACAGAAGCTCCTCGAGCTGACGACCCAGCTCTTCGGTGGTGACGACCCCGAGCTGCAGCGCGAAGGCGAGGACCGCGACGAAGCCATGAAGGCCCTCTTCATGGACTTCTACCTGATGTTCAACGAGATCATCCAGGACCGCCGGGCCAACCCCCGCGACGACCTGGCGACGATGCTCGCCACCGCCACGCTCGACAACGGCGAGCCCCTCGGCGACATCGAGACGCTGGGCTACTACCTCATCGTGTTCAACGCCGGCCACGACACGACCCGCCACTCCCTCACCGGCGCCTTCCAGGCGTTCCTCGACAACCCCGGTGAGCTTCAACGTCTGCGCGACGATCCGAGCCTGATGAAGACCGCGGTCGAGGAGATCGTGCGCTTCGTCGCCCCCGTGAACTACATGAAACGCACCGCCACGCGTGACCTCGTCTACGACGGGCACGAGATCAAGAAGGGCGACCGGTTCGGGCTGTTCTACGCGTCGGCGAACCGTGACGCCGAGGTGTTCGACGACCCCGACCGGTTCGACATCGGCCGAACGCCCAACCGGCACCTCGGCTTCGGCTGGGCCGAGCACTACTGCCTCGGCGCACACCTGGCCCGCGCCTCCATCGCCGCCCTGCTCGAGCAGCTCGCAGCCCGTATGGATTCGATGGAACGGGCGGGCGATCCGGCGTACGTGGCCTCGTCGTTCGTGGTCGGGCCGAAGCACCTTCCCGTCCGCTACAAGATCTCCTCCTGAGGGGCGGATGACCGACGACCGCAGGTACCAGGAACCCGACTACCGGGCGACCGCCGGCGAGTTCATCCGCCATGTCGCGGCGGCGTGGGGTGACCGGGAGCTCGCGGTTCTCGAAGGTCATCGGCTCACGTTCGCCGAGGCGGAGCGGGAGTCGGCTCGTCTCGCGAAGGCGATGTTGGCAACGGGTGTCAAAGCAGGCACCCATGTCGCACTGCTCGCTCCCAACGGACCCGACTGGATCGTCGGCTTCCTCGCGGCCACCCGCATCGGCGCGCTGGTGCCGTTGCTCAACACGTACTACAAGCCGCGCGAACTGGGTTGGGTGCTCGAGCACTGCGACGCCGAGGTCGTGCTGACCGTCGATCGGCACCTCGGCCACGACTACGCCGAGCGGCTCGAACAGATCGCTCCGGGCCTCGCCGGCCAACCGCACGGTCAGATCCGCGTGGACAGCCACCCGGCGCTGCGCACCGTATGGATGTGGGCCGACGAAACACCGTCCTGGTCCGCGCCGGTCGGCGAGCTCCTCGGTCGCGCCGATGACGTCACCGACGCCGATCTCCTGGAAGCCGAGGCGAGCCTGCGTCCGAACGACGCCATGCTCGTCATCTACACCTCCGGCAGCACCGCGGAACCGAAGGGCGTCATCCACTCCCACGGCGGCACGATCCGTCACCCGTACAACCTGCTCCCCTTCCGCGATCTCGAGCCGGGCGACGTCTGCTACACGCCCATGCCGCTGTTCTGGGTCGGCGGCCTCACGTACACGCTGATCAGCTGCATGCATGCGGGCGCCACCGTCGTCTTCGAGCAGCAGTTCGAGCCCGGCGCCACGCTCGACCTGATCGAGCGCGAGCGGGTCACCCACGTGATCGGCTGGCCCCACATGGCCAAGGCGCTGACCGAGCATCCGTCGTTCGCCGACCGCGACCTCTCGTCGGTACGCGGCGGGTCGCTCGACGCGCTCCTCCCCGAGGACCTCCGTGTGGGTGACCCGGAGCTGCGGGCCAACTCGCTCGGCATGACGGAGTCGCTCGGCCCCCACTCGATCGAGATGATCGGGAGCCAGCTCGCGCCGGACAAGCGGGGGTCCTTCGGCCGCTCCGTGCCCGGCATCGAACACCGCATCGTCGATCCGATCACCCGCAAGAACCAGCCGCCGGGCGAGATGGGCGAGATCTGGATCAAGGGCTACTCGCTGATGCTCGGCCATCTCCGGAAGAGCCGGCGTGACGTATTCACGAAGGACGGCTGGCTACCGACCGGCGACGCCGGCTACCTCGACGCGGACGGGCACCTCTACTTCAAGGGCCGGCTGGGCGACCAGATCAAGTCGTCCGGCATGAACATCACGCCGCGCGAGGTCGAGCTCGTCATCGAGGAACAGCCCGAGGTCATGCACGCGTTCGTCATGGGCGTTCCCCACCGCGAACGGGGGGAGGACGTCGCCGCCGCGGTGGTGTTCCGCCCCGATCAGTCGGCCGACGGCGACGATCTCCGCGCCCGACTCAAGGCGGAGATGGCGAGCTACAAGCTGCCGCGCCACATCGCCACGTTTGCGTCGCCCCAGGAGTTGCCCTGGCTCGACAGCGGCAAGATCGATCGACGAGCGCTGCAGCAGACACTGATCGACCGCTTCGGCGACGAGACCTGAGTCCGTCCGAAGGGGCTACCCGTTCGCGCCGGCCCGAATGGACGCCGCGAGCGCGTTCGCCTCGTCCTCCGTGAAGCTCCCGCTGATCGTGATCTGGTCCCGATCGAACGTCGGCGCGTTGACGGTGGGCGCCGAGACGACCGTGCCGTCGACGACGATCGCGATCAGACCGACCGGACACCGCGGGGTGAGGGCGAAGCAGTCACCGGCGAGCCCGTTGAAGTCGTCGATCCCCGGTGATCCGGCATGCAGCGTGAGCGAGATGGTCCAACGATCGGCGAAGTGGGCGTAGGCCGACTCGATCCCGCCGGCCGGGAGCGCATCGCCGAGCACCGGATCCACACCGAGATCCTCGTGCCACGGTTCGAGCAGCGCGCGGAACTCGACGGTGGCCGGCTCGACCTCCAGTGCCGCGTCGATCGTGTCGTCTCCACACCCGACGAGAAGGGCGCCCGCTGCCATCACGCCGACCAGGAGCCGCGTGCTCCGGAAATCTCTCATGTCGCTACCCCCGTGGCATCCCGAGCATGCGCTCGGCGATGATCGTGCGCTGGACTTCGCTCGTGCCGCCCGCAATGGAGGCGGACTTGGACCACAGCCATTGACGCTGCCACGTCCCCGCCGCCGACCCACCAGTGGGCGCCGGCCACAAAGGGGCCTCGTCGCCCAGAATCCGCAGCGCCAACGCCGAGAGGTGCTGCGTCATGTCCGACCACGTGAGCTTCACCACGGACGACTCCGGACCGGGCTCTTCGGCGCGGCCGAGGGCCGACAGCGTGCGCCAGTTCTGCAAGCGGAGCAGCCGAAGATGCACGAACGCGTCGGCGAGGTCGTCGGCGATCAGCGGATCCTCGAGCACCCCGCGCTGAGCGGCGAGGCGGGCGAGTTCGTCGAGGTACACCTCGTGGACGACCTGCTCCTTGAACGGGAAGTTCGTCCCCCGTTCGTGGGCGAGCGTGGTGTTGGCGACCATCCATCCCTGGTGGAGGCCGCCGACGATCTGGTCGTCGGGAACGTAGACCTCGTCGAGGAAGACCTCGTTGAACTCCGCCTCGTCGGTGATCTGGTGCAGTGGCCGGATCTCGATCCCGGGTGCGGTCATGTCGATCACCATGTAGGAGATTCCGGCGTGCTTCTTCGCGTCGGGATCGGTGCGCACGAGCGCGATGCCCCAGCGGGCAAACTGGGCGTAGGACGTCCACACCTTCTGACCGGACACGAGCCATCCGCTGTCGGCTCGCTCGGCCCGGCTCCGGAGCGACGCAAGGTCGGACCCGGCGTCGGGCTCGGAGAACAGCTGGCACCAGATCTCGGTCGCATCGAGGATCGACGGGAGCCAGCGTCGCTGCTGCGCCTCCGTGCCACAGGCGAGCAGGGTCGGTCCGGCGAGGTTGATGCCGACGCGGTTCACCGGCTGGGGCGCGCCGGCTCGGGCGTACTCCATGTTGTAGAGGGCCACGTCGACCGGCGAGGCGTCGCGGCCGCCCACGGCCGCGGGCCACGAGATGGCGACCATGCGAGCGGCAGCCATGCGGGCCTGCCACCGCCGACCCCACGCGACCTCCTCGTCCATCGAGTCGAACCGCTCCGGCTTGTCGGCGAGGTGCTCGGACAGCCACGCCCGCACCTCGGCCGCGAACGCGGCCTCGTCCGGCGCGAGCGAGAGATCCATCAGCGCGACCAGTCGGCGAGATAGCCGCCGTGCGCCATGTTGCCGAAGTCGAGCCCGCACAATGCCTGGAGCCGCGGCGACAGGTGTTCCTGCACGTCCGCCGGAATCGACCGCCACCAGTTCGTCTGCGGACGCAGGAAGCCGCGGGTGTAGAAGGCGAACAGGAGGGCCCGGTCCCGATCGGCCGAGCGGTTCTCGCCGGACGTGTGCCAGAGGCGACCGTGCATGAGGATCACGGAGCCGGCGGGCGCCTCGAACGACTGCATGCCGTCACGCGGGTCGGCGGGCACCTCGGCGAACGACGTGAACTCGTGGGAACCCGGGAGATAGCGGGTGGCGCCGTTCGCCTCGTCCGTGTCGTGAAGGCACCAGATGGCGTTCATCGCGAATGTCTCCGGCCACGGCTCGGGCATGATCGTCGACTGGTCGCAGTGCGGGTTCATCGAGCCGGAGCCGGGCAGCGCCGTGTTGGCCGTGAAGTTCGACAGGATGATGTCAGGGCCGAGCAGCGACTCGACGGCCGCGAGCACCGTGGGATGAGCGGCGAGGTCGGCGAAGATCCGCGCGTGGGCGACGAGGTCGTAGACCCGGATGTTGCGACCGCCGGGATCGAGCGCCTCCAGCCGCACCGGCATGCCCTGTTGCTCCGACGCGGCGGCCGCGTCGACGAGCGCCCGGCGGGCTTCCTCGACCTGAGCGTCCGAGAGCACGTCAGGGATGACAGCCCAGCCGTCGGACCAGAAGCGGTCGATCACCGCGCGGTCCGGTTCGGGGACGTGGGGTGTGGGTGGGTCGGGCATCGGTGGAGAGCAGGACGCGGTGTCCCTTGGGTACGCCAGTATCGACTGTCCTAACGTCGCTGTCATGTCCGCAGACCCCACCGAACTCGCCGCCGTCCAATCCGTGCTCCGGCGCCAGCGCGCCCATCGGTCGTTCACGGACGAGGCGGTCGACGAGCCCACCATCACCGACATCCTCGATCTCGCGACGCGAGCGCCGAGCGCGCAGAACACGCAGCCGTGGGAGTTCGTCGTCGTGCAGGACGCGGAGCGCCGAGCGGCAATCTGGGAACTGGCGGCGCGCCTGTGGGAGATGGGCGCCAAGGACGCGACGGACGGCAAGGTGGACGACCACATGACGTCCGACGTCGAACAGGCGGTGCTCGGCGGATTCGCGAAGGCGCCGGTGTCCGTGGTCGTGTGCGCCGACACCGAGAGGTGGCCCGCGAACCTCATGGACTCGTCGATCTGGCCGGCGATCCAGAACATCATGACCGCGGCCACCGCGCACGGCCTCGGCAGCGCCCTCACCACGATCGGCACGATCCTCGTCGACGACCTGCGCAGCATCCTCGCGCTGCCGGAGACGCTCGAGCCGAAGGCCGTCATCCCGATCGGTCACCCGGCCCGCACGCTCGGCTCGTCGCGGCGCGAACCGGTGGGCGAACATGCGCACCGAGAGGAGTTCGGTCGTGCCTGGTGACGGTCTGCAACGAGAGAGCGAGATCCGTCGATTGCTGGCGATGTACTGCCAGCTGATCGACGACGGCCGTTTCGACGAGTGGACCGTCCTGTTCACCGACGACATCGAGTTCGTCGTCATGGGCATGCACAAGCACGGCCACGCCGAACTCCGCGGCTTCATCGAGCCGAGCCAGCAGGCCGACGCGCGCGGCAAACACATGATCAGCGAGCCGTGGGTGGAGCTGACGTCCGACTCCACCGCCACCGCGACGACCGACTTCGCCTGGATCTCGAAGAGCGGCGAGGTCGGGCAGACCGGCCGCTACCACGATGACATCGTCCACACCGGTGAGCGTTGGCAGTTCCGACGCCGCGAGATCGTCTTCACAGGAGACCAACCCGAATGAGCGCCCCGTCCACGAATCCCGTCACGCCGAAGGACGTCGCCGATCAGATGATCGAGACGATCGCCCAGTGGGTCGACAAGGAGGTCATCCCCAACGCGAGCGAGCTCGAACACGGCGACGAGTTCCCCGAGGCGATGTTCCAGCAGATGTGCGAGTTCGGACTCTTCGGCGCCACGATCCCCGAGCAGTACGGCGGCCTCGGCCTCGACGTCACCACCTACGCCCGCATCATCGAGGAGCTGTCGCGGGGGTGGATGTCCCTCTCCGGCATCCTCAACACCCACAAGATCGGGGCGACGATGATCGGTCGCTACGGCACCGAGGAACAGCGCCAGACGTATCTCCCCCGGATGGTCGACGGCAGCTACCGGGCCGCCTTCTCGCTGAGCGAGCCGGACTCCGGGTCCGACGCCGGAGCACTGCGCTGCAAGGCGACGCAGGACGGCGACGAGTGGATCATCAACGGCACCAAGATGTGGGTGACCAACGGCGAGCGGGCCCATCTCGTCATGCTGCTCGCGCGCACGCCGGACGACCGGGTGACGTGCTTCATCGTGGAGAAGGAGCCCGGCGACCGCTTCGAGGGAATCGCCACCAGCAAGAAGATCCACAAGCTCGGCTACAAGGGGCTCGAGACAGTCGAGATGAGCTATGTCGACCATCGCGTCCCCCACACCCAGATGCTCGGCGGCGACGAGGGCATGGGCAACGGGCTGCGCTACGCGCTGTCGGCACTCGAACTCGGTCGCATCAACATCGCGTCCCGCGCCGTGGGCGTGGGTCAGGCGGCGTTCGACTCGGCGATGAAGTACGCGCAGGAACGCGAGACGTTCGGCAAGCCGATCTTCCAGCACCAGGCCATCCAGTTCAAGCTCGCCGAGATGGCGACGAAGCTGCAGGCCGCGCGGCTGATGACCTATGACGCGGCGGCCCGCTACGACCGCGGCGAGCGCATCGATCTCGAAGCGGGCATGGCGAAACTGTTCGCGTCCGAAGCGTGCTTCGAGATCTGTACCGACGCACTGCGCATCCACGGCGGCAACGGCTACACCCAGGAGTACGACGTCGAGCGCTACTTCCGGGACTCACCGCTGATGATCATCGGCGAAGGCACCAGCGAGGTGCAGAAGATGGTGATCGCCCGCAAACTCCTCGAACGCAACCCCATCGACTGAGCAGTTGTAGCGGGGGTCAGACCCCCGCTACATGTTGCTCGCCAGGGAGGTCCCATGACGATTCGGCAGCCGGCGGAGCGGTTTCGGGCGCTGTTCGAGCCACGGGGAGTCGTCGTGGCGGGGGCCGCCACGCATCCCGGCAAGTTCGGGTTCGTCGCGTACCACAACCTCCGGGCCGCCGGCTTCGAAGGCGCCCTCGTGGGGACGAACCTCGCCGGCGAGGAGGTC
>BQJV01000154.1 GCA_021604885.1 Acidimicrobiales bacterium | reverse complement strand
GGATCGAACCCACGACCGAAGGATTATGAGTCCTCTGCTCTGACCACTGAGCTACGAGCCCAGCGGGACCCTATCCGCTGAGCCGCGGTCGCCCGGACGCGAAACAGGCCGCACCTCACGCGGTGCGGCCTGCCTCTGGAGCTCCGGGGGTGGGGATCGAACCCACGACAAGATCGTTAACAGCGACCTGCTCTGCCAGCTGAGCTACCCCGGATTGATCGTTGAGGAGGATACCAGGATCATCGCATCCATCATCCCCAGAATCCGGCGCAACGTATGGGTACATGCGTAGCGCACGTGACAGCAGCCGTAGACATGGCGATTGTGCCGACGAGTGGCATCGACGACCGCTCGGTACGGCTTGTTGAACTGGTGGACCGGCACGTCAGTGACGCTCGACCAGTGTTCATTCGCGGCGCCCAGATCCAGATCGGCATGGAGATAGAGCTGCACTCTCAGGCGCGATTCATCGATCTCGAAGAATCGTCGCATCCATGCGCAATGGAAGGCGACCATGGCCGAGTTGGAGTTGGCGAAGTGCACTTCCGCGCCCTTCTTCCCACCATCGCCCGCATACAGGCCGAGACCTGCGCAGAAGAACTCGTCGTCGGTCATGTGTGCGAAGCGCTCGATGCCAGCGACCCGGCAGGCCTCGATCTCCGCGGCTTTCGCTCGTTGGAGCTTGTTCGGGCAGCGCTTTCGAGCCTTCCGTCGCGGTCGAGGTTCGAAGTCGACATCTCGCACCCAGCGCGACACCGAACTCTTGGCGACGCCCAACTCATCCGCAATCTCCTTCAGAGTCCAGGCGTCGCCTCGTAGTGCACGGGCCCGAACCTGTTCCCGTAGCTTGCCGCCGTATCCCATGCCCTCAAGCTAGGGAAGGGGTGTGACAGGCAGCGGGGCGATCAGCTGCTCTCGAGATAGTCGCGGAGGCGGTCGCTGCGGTGCGGGTGACGCAGCTTCGCCAGCGTCTTCGCTTCGATCTGGCGGATGCGTTCGCGGGTGACACCGAACTGGCGGCCGACCTCCTCGAGCGTGCGGGGGCGTCCGTCGTCGAGACCGAACCGGAGGCGCACGACCTCCTGCTCGCGCTCGCTCAGCTCATGGAGCACCTCTCCGACCGCCGCGGTGAGCAGCTTGCGGGCCGCCGCGTCGATGGGGGCGATCGCGTTCTGGTCCTCGATGAAGTCGCCGAGGTTGGACTCGTCCTCCTCGCCGACCGGCGAGTCGAGCGACAGCGGGTCGAGGGCGATGCGAAGGATCTCGCGGATCTTCTCGACCGGCTCGTCGACCTCGGCAGCGAGCTCCTCGACCGTCGGCTCGCGCTTGAGGTCCTGATGCATCTGCCGCTGGATCCGCTTGACCCGATTCATCGCTTCGACCATGTGGACCGGGATGCGAATGGTGCGGGCCTGGTCGGCGATCGCCCGGGTGATGGCCTGCCGGATCCACCACGTCGCGTACGTGGAGAACTTGAAGCCCTTGGTGTGGTCGAACTTCTCGACCGCTCGCATCAGCCCGAGGTTGCCCTCCTGCACGAGGTCGAGCAGCACCATCCCGCGCCCGACGTAGCGCTTCGCGATCGAGACGACGAGCCGCAGGTTGGCGCGCGTCAGCTCGTCACGGGCCCGTTCACCGTCGCGCACGACCCGGTTGAGCCGGGCCCGCTCGCCGGGTTCGAGGGAGTCGATCTTGCCCGCGGCGCTGAGCTCGGCGAGCTCCTCCTCACCCTCGCTCCCCCGTCGGATCCGTGCGGCGATGCGCACTTCCTGGCGGGCATCGAGCAGCGGGACCTGGCCGATCTCCTTGAGATACATGCGGACCGGATCGTCGCTGCTGCCGCCGTCGCCGCGCTGGCGCGGGGTGCGACGGCGGCGGGCGGGTTCCTCGACATCGTCGCCGATCGACGCGGCGAACTCCGCGGCGCGCGCCACGCGGGCTTCGTCGACCGGAACCGCATCGAGCTCTTCCTGCGTGGGTTCGGGAACGACCCCGGGGACCGCGATCTCCGGTGGCACGGGCGAGGACTCGTCCTCGTCGATGACGATCCCCTCGGCTTCGCACACCGAGCGGATCTTCTCGAACAGCTCCATGTCGAACTCGACATCCTTGAGCGTGTGGACGAGCTGATCGAGCGAAAGATGGCCGGAGACCTTGCCGGTCTCGAGGAGGGCGGCGAAGAGAACGGCGGCGTCATCCGGGAGGGGCAATTGCGGTGCGGTGTCGGTCATGCGCTCCTCCCCTCTTCGTAGTCGATGAGCCACGGTAGCAACTGGTCGATCGCGTCTTCTCGCGTATCGCTTTCGTCGAGCCGTTCGATCAGCAGCTTGATGGGCCCGATGGACGCGACCGCGTGGTGCTTCTGTTCATCGGTCGAATCGAGCGCTCGCTGGACCCGTCGCAGGTCATCGAGGGTGCGACGCCCCGCGCTGCGCACGAGCCCGGCCACCACATCCGCCGGATCGGCGTCGGACGGATCGACCGCGAGACGCCGCAACAATGCCGCCGCGCGTTCCCCCGCACGATCGCCCGCGCCGAGCAGTCCGCCGCTTCGCAACGCCACCAGCGCTTCCTGCCGCGTCACGTCCGCGAAGAGCTTCGGATGCAGCCGCACCGCGTCATCGGGTCGGTGGATCGCGAGGCGCAGCGCCTCGTCCTCGGCTGCGACCGCGTGGTGCTCCACCTCGATCAGCGAGTCGGCCGGAACCATCTCGTCGTCGAAGTAGTGGTCGTCGGGTTGGTTCGGAACCTCCCGCGGACCCGCGCTCGGCGCGGGCGATTCATCGCGGCGGCGCGGCGGCGCGGCCTCACGTTCGACCGGCCGCGCCCGCGGCGCGGCAGCCAACTCGCGGAGCCGGGCGAGGTCGACCCGGCACCGGTCGGCGACGTCGAGCAGGTACGCATCGCGTACGAGCGGATCGGGGTGTTCGGCGATCACGTCGAGCGCCGCTTCGGCGGTGCGGGCCCGGCCCTCGACGGTCGAGAGGTCGCCGCCGGCGAGCACCCGCTCCAATCGGAAGCCGAGGAATGGTGTGGCTTCGTCGATCGCGCGCTGCAGCTCGACCGGATCCTCCCGGGCGAGGTCGGCCGGGTCGACGCCCGGCGGCAGGTCGGCCACCCGCACCTCGAGCTTGTGTTCGCGCTCCCACTCGTAGACGCGATCGGCGGCGGCGAGCCCCGCGGCATCCGCATCGAAGGCCAACACGAGCCGATCCGCGGAGAAGCGCTTGAGGAGCTTCACGTGCTCCTCGGTCATGGCGGTGCCACAGGTGGCGACCGCACGCGGGATGCCGGCATCGGCGAACCCGATGACATCCGTGTAGCCCTCGCAGATGATGGCCTCGCCCGCCTTCACGATCCCCTCGCGGTGGGCGTGGAGCCCGTAGAGCACCCGGCTCTTGTCGTAGACCACGGCGTCGGTGGTGGTGTTCTTGTACTTCGAACCCTCGTGGCCCGGGAGGATCCGACCGCCGAACCCGACCGGGTCACCCCGTTCGTCGGATATCGGGAACATCACGCGACCGCGGAAGAAGTCCTGCTGACGATCGGCCTTGTTCACGAAGCCGAGCCCGGCGTCACGCAGGTCGTCGGCGGACAGGCGCAGGTGCTTGGCGAGCTGATCCCAGTCGTCGGGCGCCCACCCGATCCGGTACTTGCGCACCACCTCGCCGTCGTAGCCCCGTGATCGGAGGTAGCTGCGCGCCTCGCCCGCGTCGGCCCCGGTGAGCAGCCGCTGGTGGTAGAACTCGACGGCCTTCTCGACGGCGTCGAGCAATGTCCGCTTGCGGGCCCGCCGGGACCCTTCGTCCTTCGACGTGTAGCGGAGCTGGATGCCGTAGCGCCCGGCCAGCGACTCGACCGCGCCGGCGAAGTCCAGATTGTCCATCTCCTGGACGAAGGTGATCGCGTCGCCGCTGCGCTGACAGCCGAAGCAGTAGTAGACGCCCTTCTCGGGGCTCACCGACAGCGAGGGCGTGCGTTCACCGTGCATCGGGCAGCGCGCCATCCACTGACGCCCGGATCGTTTGATCTCGGTGTGTTCGCCGATGAGCGCCACGAGGTCAGCAGAGGACCTGACCTTGGCGATGTCATCGTCGTGGATACCCATTGATCCGCAAGCTAGCAGTGCCCTCCGACACCCACCCATGGCGCCCGGGCAGGGACTCCGATCGCCTGGATGCCATGATGCCCGGGTCATGGCCCGCACTCCGAAGACGCTCCTTCTCGGCCTCGGCGGCCTCGTCGTGATCGCCCTCGTCATCGCCCTCACGGGCTCCGGGGAGGACCCCGAGACCGGTACGCCCGCGCCCACGTCGTCGACGTCCACGACGAGCTCCACGACCTCGTCCACCACCACGAGCACCACGTCGACGACAACCACCACCACGACGCTGGACCCGCGCGTCCCCTACCTCGACGCCATCGAGCAGCAGGCGGCGACGGAGTCGGACCGCGGACTCGCCTATCGGCTCGTCGTCACCGGCCTCACAGGGTCGCAGCTCACGACACGCCTCGACGAGACCGTCGGCTCGATCTGTGTCGGCGGCGTGTTCCTGACCGAGACGAACCGCAACTGGGCGCCGGAGAACGACGTCGACGCCTTTGTGGCCGCGGTCGCCGAACTCGACGCCGCATGGAACAGCCAGGAGTGCGCGGCGTCGAGCTTCATCGCGACGGACGCGGAGCTCGGGTCGATCGTGCGCGTCCCGGTCACGTCGCCTCCGGCCCCTCCCGACTGGACCGAGCGTTACCTCACCGGCGAGCCCTACAACGTCCTCCTCGACCTCCAGGCGCAGGTTGCCGCCTACGCGCAGGAGCTCCTGGACCTCGGCGTCACCGTCAACTTCGGAGCGATCGGCGACGTCGTGACCGACCCGGGTCACTTCATGGCGAGGAGCGGGCGCACCTTCGGCGACGACCCCGGCGTGGTCGCGGCGCTCAGCAATGCGGTGATCCAGGCTCACTGCGAGGTCGGTGTGGCCGCGACGCTCAAACACTTCCCGAATCAGGGGGCCACGGTCGAGGACCCGCATCGGCGCACCAGCACGGCCGTCGGCGGGCGGGAGCTGTGGGAGTCCACGGGGCGCCTCCCCTACGAGGGCACCGGCGCGCCGATGGTGATGACCGGCCACATCTTCATGAACGACGTGGACCCCGAGTTCCCGGCGTCGATGTCGTTCGCCGTCACGACGGGTCTCCTCCGGGAGGAACTCGGCTTCGAGGGCGTGGTGATCACCGACGATCTGTCGACCATGCGCGGCGCGAGCGACGTGATTGCGGAGCCGGGGGCCCGTGCCGTCGCGGCGGTGCGGGCGGGCGCTGACCTCGTGCTCTTCGTCGACGACCGCGACATCGTCGACGTCGTCGACGCGCTGGCTGCGGAGATGGCCGCCGATCCGGCGTTCCGGGCCCGCGCCGAGGAGGCCTTGGGACGGGCGTTGCGCCTCGATCTCTCCAACCGGCAACCCGACCTGTTCCCGCTGTGCGGTGACTTCGCCGAGTGAGGTGAAGCGGGGGTCAGACCCCAGTTGAAGCGGGGTCTGACCCCTGCTTCACCTTCCGTCCGGGTCTAGGGCAGGCGGTCGGCGAGGTAGGACTCGAGCTGGTCGAGGCTGACGCGGTCCTGTTCGCGGGAGTCGCGTTCACGGATCGTGACGGCGCGGTCGTCGAGCGTGTCGAAGTCGACGGTGACGCAGTACGGCGTGCCGATCTCGTCCTGGCGGGCGTAGCGCTTGCCGATCGACTGTGTCTCGTCGTAGTCGGCCATCCAGCGACCCTTCACGAGGTCGAACACTTCGTGCGCGGTCGGCGTCAGCGTGTCCTTCTTCGACAGCGGCAGCACGGCGACCTTGTAGGGCGCGAGGCGGGGATCGAGACGCAGGACGGTACGGGTGTCGTCGTTCACCGTCTCCTCGTCGTACGCGGCCATGAGGAACGCCATCGCTGTGCGGGTCGCACCCGCAGCTGGCTCGATCACGTGCGGCGTGTAGCGCTCGCCGGAGGCCTGGTCGAAGTAGTCGAGCTTCTCACCGGAGTGTTCGGCGTGCTGTGTGAGGTCGAAGTCGCCACGGTTGGCGATGCCCTCGAGCTCGTCCCAGCCCCACGGGAACAGGTACTCCACGTCGGACGTGCCGGACGAATAGTGGCTCAGCTCGTCGGCGTCGTGGGCCCGGAGGCGGATCGTGTCGGTCGGCATGCCGAGGTCGAGGTACCAGTTCATCCGCTCCTGGCACCAGTACTCGTACCACTCGCTCGACTCGTCGGGCGGTACGAAGAACTCCATCTCCATCTGCTCGAACTCGCGCGTGCGGAACACGAAGTTGCCCGGCGTGATCTCGTTGCGGAACGACTTGCCGATCTGGGCGATGCCGAACGGCGGCTTCTTGCGGCTGGTGTTCAGCACGTTCGCGAAGTTGATGAACATGCCCTGCGCGGTCTCCGGACGCAGGTAGACGTCCGCCGCGGTCTCTGCGACCGGGCCGGCCTGGGTCTTGAACATCAGGTTGAAGTCACGCGCTTCGGTGAACGTGCCCCGGTTGCCGCACGTCGGGCACTGCTCCGGATCGTCGAGCTTGTCGAGTCGGTGCCGGGCGTTGCACTCCGTGCAGTCGACCAAGGGATCGGAGAAGTTGGCGAGATGACCCGACGCCTGCCAGACCTGCGGCGGCGACAGGATCGACGCGTCGAGCCCCACGACGTCGTGGCGGAGCTGCACCATCGAACGCCACCAGGCGTCCTTCACGTTGCGCAGGAGGAGCACGCCGAGTGGCCCGTAGTCGTAGGTCGAACGGAAGCCGCCGTAGATCTCGGCCGACTGGAAGACGAAACCCCGTCGCTTGGACAGGTTCACGATCTTGTCGAACAGCTGCGGATCCGGCTCAGGCATGGCCCAGAGGCTAGCGGCGGCGTGCGAGCATGGATTCCGTGATTTCTCCCAGCTCGAGTCCTCCGCCTCCCCTGCCGCCGACGGGCGCCACCAGCGCGTCACCGCCGGCGGATCCGACCGCAGTCGTGGGTCGACGCATCGTCGCCTACCTGATCGACTTCGTCCTCTACGCCGCGGTCGCCATCGGTACCGCGGCAGCCGTCGCATCGTCCGAGACGATGACATCGAGCTTCGAAGCCGAGGCCGTCTGCTCGATCCTGAACAACGCGTCGGATGTCGATGCCCTGTGCATCAACTCCGGCTCCGACGTGATCCTGCTGGAGTTCGGCGACTTCACGACGATCTTCCTCGTGTCGGCCGTGTTTGCACTCGTGACCCAGCTGATCCTCCCGACGATCACCGGCTTCACCCCCGGCAAGGCCATGGTCGGGCTCCGGATCGTGAACCAGGCCACGTTCGCCAAGGCCGGCTTCGGTGCTCAGCTGGGCCGTCTTCTCCTCTGGGTCGTCGACGG
>BQJV01000153.1 GCA_021604885.1 Acidimicrobiales bacterium | reverse complement strand
GAGATCGTGCCGGCGTCGAGCTGCGCCTGCGGATCGATCCGACCCGCCGCGAGCATGATGAACGTCCCCACGTCCGTTGACACGACGACGTCGGGATCGTCGACCGTGTCGACGCGGGTCGCGCGACCGTCGACGACGACTGCGATGTCACGCTCGACAGGTCCGCGGATCTCGAAGACGATCGACGTGCCCTCCGGCAGCCCGATCTTCTTGCCGACGATGTAGCCCATCGCGCCATCGACCTCGGACAGTGCCATCTCGGCGGGCGGGCCCGAGTTGTCGAGCGTCTCGCCGAGCGGAATGGCGATGTCGCGGGCGTGCACCCACAGATCGAACACCCGGACCTGGAGGAAGCCGCCGTAGGTGCCGATGCCCGTCGGGGTGATCGACGGACGGTCGACGACCGAGGGGTCGAGACGTTCCAGATCGGCGAGCCGAGATGCCGTGACCTCCTGCACCCGGATCGCGAAGTCGGCGCGGGAGAGGCCGGCGGCCTCGCTCTCGAATGCCGCCATCTTCTCGAACGGGGGTGGCGCCTCGGCCGACGGTTCCCATCCCGTCAGCACGACCTCGACACCGAGGGCATGCGTGATGACGCCCCGCACGTCCCAGTCCGGACACAACGACTGGTTCGCCATCTCCTCGTCGGACAGACGACCGGCGAGATCGTTGTAGTGGGCGAACAGCCCTCGGTGGGCATCGGCATAGTCGGGCAATCGTCGTTCGGACGGTGATGTCATCGGGCGGGCTTCTCCCTGCTCTCCCACTCACGGGCTTCGAAGTACGGCTTGAAGACGGTGGCGATGTGGCCCATGTCCTCGTCGGTCTTGGGGGTCTTCAGCTCGTAGAGCCGGTTGACCTTGCTGTAGGCGACGGTCAGATCCCACAGGTCGAGCGCTTCCTGGCCGACGGGCGCCGGCGCGACGACCGGGCCGTAGACCTGACGGTCCCCGGGGAAGATGATCGTCGGCACCCCGAATCCGCCGGAGTGCACGATCGCGTCGTGGTCGGCCTTGACGTCATCGTGGGTCGTCTCGTCCTCGATGGCGGCTCGGACGACCGCCGGATCGATGCCGAGTTCCTCGCAGATCTCCTCGGCCACCTCGGGTCGGTGCGGCTTGCGTCCGTCCTCGTGGAGGGCCTTGCCGGCTGCCTCGTAGAAGCGATCGCAGTCGTCCATCGAGGTACGCCGCAACATCGCCGCGACCCGCAGCATCCCCCAGCCGTAGGACCACTCCCGTTCCCACGGGTGCTTCTTGCCGTCTTCCCGGTTGATCTCCTCGAGGGAGAAGAAGCGCCAGTCGATGTCCAGGGGGACGGTCTCGCGGACGGTGCGGATCCACTTCGCCGTCTGGTACGCCCACGGGCACATGACATCGAAGTGGAAGGCGATCTTCAGCGGCTCGGTCGCGGTGTCGCTCATGGAGCGACCGTAGCCGGGGGTTGCTGCCGCGAGAAACTGTCAGGCAGACTGCCACTTATGAGTGACGCAGAACTCGACCAGGCCAACGCCGCCCTCGACGCCCTTCTCGCGGAGCACGATCCGACCGCGGAGGGATACGAGGAGTTCCGAGGCCATCAGTACGACCACGGCCTCGCCTGGGTTCAGTATCCGAAGGGCAAGGGCGGCCTCGGCATCCGGCCCCAGCTCCAGCGCGAGGTGAACCGACGCCTCGCCGAGGCCGGCGCCAAGCCGATGGACCCGTCGATGTTCTTCATCGCCCTCGCCGGACCGACGATTCTCACCCACGGCAACGACGCGCAGCACGATCGCTTCCTGCGGCCGATGTTCACCGGTGAGCACAAGTGGTGTCAGCTCTTCTCCGAGCCCGGTGCGGGCTCGGATTTCGCCGGCCTCGGCACCAAGGCCGTCGAGGACGGCGACGAGTGGATCGTCAACGGTCAGAAGGTGTGGAACACGCTCGCCCACATCGCCGACTGGGGCATGCTCGTCACCCGTACCGACCCGGACATGCCGAAGCACAAGGGCATGACCTACTTCGCTCTCGACATGAAGGCGGAGGGAGTCGAGGTTCGACCGCTGCGTCAGATCACCGGCGAGGCCGAGTTCAACGAGGTCTACATGACCGACGTGCGCGTCCCCGATGACTGTCGCATCGGCGACCGCGGCGAGGGATGGCGCGCCGCGCTGACCACGCTGATGAACGAGCGGACCGCGATCGGCGGCGGTGGCGGCGGTTCGGCCCCGAAGGTCGGCAGCGGCCCGATCGGCAATCTGGTCAAGGTCTACGAGGCCAGCGACCAGAAGTGCGAGGCGCGCCAGGACGAACTCATGCAGCTCTGGATCCGCGCCGAGGTCCTGCGCCTCACCAACATGCGCGCCATCCAGGCCGCCAAGAAGGGCCAGCCCGGACCGGAGGGGTCGGTCGCCAAGCTCGCCGGTGCCGAGCTGAACAAGGACATCTACAGCTGGGCCGTCGATCTCCAGGGCATGGCCGGCCAGATCGGCTTCGACTACACGTTCCGCCGGCCCGGCGCCGTCGATCTCGACGGCAGCAGCCAGGGAATCGGCTACGCGTTCCTGCGGGCCCGGGCCAACTCGATCGAGGGCGGCACCTCCGAGGTCCTGCGCAACATCATGGGCGAACAGATGCTGGGCCTCCCGGGCGAACCCCGCATCGACAAGGACGTCGCCTGGTCCGACGTCCCCAAGAACTAGAGCTTCTTAACCGAGTTATGGTCGTTTTTCGACCATAACTCGGTTAAGAAGCCGTGAATCAGGCGGTGCCGAGGGCGTCGGTGACGCGGCGGTGGAGTTGTCGTTTGATGCGGCCGACGGAGCTCTCCGCGGTGGCGGCGAGGGGCAGGCCGAGCCCGGCGGCGGCGGTCATCAGTTCGTCGAGGGGAACGGCGCGGTCGACGAACCCGGCGGTGACGGCCTCGGGTGCGCTGTAGCGGTGGCCGGTGACGATCGCGTCCCGTGCGACCGCCGACACCAGGAGTTCCTCGATCATGGTGAGCAGCCCGCGCGAGAAGGTCATCCCGAGGTGGACCTCGGGCCAGCACACGAAACCGCGGTCCTCCCGCATGACGACATGGTCGTGCGCCAGCAAGGCGAAGGCACCGGCGCCGAACGCATGGCCGTTCACGGCCGCGACCGTCGGCGCCGGGAACGTCAGGATGCGGGCCAGCACCTTCTCGACCGAGTTGACATACGTGACGATGTCCTCGGACGGCTTGCCCGCCATCCACTCGACGTCGAGGCCGTTCGAATAGTGCTTCCCGGCCCCGGTGGTCAGCAGGACCTTCGGGCCGGCAACAGCCTCGACCTCGTCGAGGATCTCGTTCATGCCGGACACCCAACCGTGGTCGGTGGTGTTGAGGTCGTCGCCGAAGCTCACGACGAAGAGTTCGCCGTCCTGGGTGAGAGTGGGTGCGCTCATGGGCCGGACCATAGCCGGGGGTTTGCACCGGACCGGACGGACGGCGAGGATCGCGGACCGTGACCCGCCCCGCCGTTCTCATCGCCCACATGGAGGGCCTGCACCCGTTCGACAACGCCGCCCTGGACCGCTTGGAGAGGGCCGGCCGACTACTCGATCGCGAGCCGCTGTCCTCGTGGGACGGCGCCCGGGCGGACGAGCTTCTCGCCGAGGCGGAGATCATCGTGGGCCACTGGGGAACCCCGACGATCACCGCCGATGTCCTCGCTCGCGCGCCGAAGCTGCAGATGTTCGCCTACGCCGCCGGCACCATCAAGTGGTCGATGAGCGACGACGCCTGGGATGCCCGTGACCTCGTCGTCACCTCCGGAGCATCGGCCAACGCCGAGCCGGTCGCCGAGTACACGCTCGCCATGATCCTCCTCGCCAACAAGCGGGTGTTCCCCGCCGTCGACCTCATGCGGGATCGAGCGACCTGGGCCGTGCCGGCGACGGCGCGTGAGCACGGCAACTGGGACAAGACCATCGGACTCGTGTCCGCAAGCCTGATCGGTCGACGGGTCGCCGAGATGCTCGCACCGTTCCCCCACCTTCGGGTCGAGATCTACGACCCGTTCGTGGACGCGGCCGCAATCGAGTCGCTCGGCGCCACGAAAGCCGACGACCTCCTCGATCTCTGCCGCCGCGCCGATGTGCTCTCGATCCACGCGCCGGCGCTGCCCGCCACGCACAACCTCATCGGGGCCGACCATCTCGCCGCGCTTCCCGACGGCGCCACCGTGATCAACACCAGCCGCGGCCACTGCCTGGATCTCGACGCCCTGATGGCCGAACTCGAGTCGGGCCGACTCTTCGCCATCATCGATGTCACCGACCCGCTCGAACCACTGCCCGAGGATCACGCGCTGCGCCATCTGCCCAACGCCGTGTACACCCCCCACCTCGCCGGGTCGCAGGGCACCGAACTCGCCCGCATGGCGGACTGGGTCTGCGACGAGGTCGAACGGTTCGTCGAGGGCCGGCCACAACGAAACCGCATCACCCATGACATGATCGACAAGATCGCCTGACCAGGAGAAATACGCACATGTCCGACGCCATCGCCTTCGACGACATCGACGCCATCAACGCCCACGCCTCGGACGAGTACGGGGACTGGGGGACCGAGGTCGAGGTCACCCAGGAGATGATCAACGACTTCGCCGAACTCACCGGTGATCGCCAGTGGATCCACATCGACGTGGAGCGCTGCATCAAGGAGAGCCCCTTCGGCGGACCGATCGCCCACGGCTATCTCACGATGAGCCTCATGCCGAAGCTGATCTCCGTGCCGGTCCAATTGAGCGGCATCAAGAACGCGGTGAACTTCGGTTGCGGCGGCGCACGATTCCTGTCGCCCGTGCCCGCCGGCTCGACGATCCACGCCCGGTCCCGCCTGATCGGCGCCGAGCAGCACCGCGCCGGCACCCTGCTCAGCTTCGAGTCGGCCACCCACGTGAAGGGCAACGAGAAGCCCTCGCTCGTCTACACGAGCCAGATCCTCTACCAGGGCTGACCGCGATGCCCGAGTCGGGCAACTTCATCGAGACGCTCCGAGCGGCTGCTGCCCATCGCCTGGACGCGCCCGCGCTCGTCGAACCCGACGGGCCGACGGTCACCTACGGCGCCCTGTTCGACCACGCGTCCCGTCTCGCCCGGGTGCTCGCAGATCGAGGCGTGACACCGGGCGACCGGGTCCTTGTCGCGGCCGAGAAATCCCCCGACGCGGTCGCGCTCTACCTCGCGTGCCTCCATGCCGGTGCCGTGCACGCGCCGCTCAACCCGGTCTTCACCGCGGACGAGCAGGCGTACTTCGTGGACGACGCGTCGCCGGCGCTGACGGTCGGTCCGAACGCGATCCCGATCGAGACACTCGTCGACGATGCTCGGCGGGCGGCCCCGGCGCGTGTCGTTCCCCGGTCCGACGACGATCTCGCGGCCCTGCTCTACACCTCCGGCACCACCGGCCGCCCGAAGGGCGCCGCGCTCACCCACGCCAACCTGCGCCACAACGCCCGCGCGCTGCACGAGGCGTGGCGGTTCGATCCGGCCGATCACCTGATCCACTCGCTGCCGCTGTTCCACGTCCACGGTCTGTTCGTCGCCCTGCACTGCTCGATGCTGTCGGCCATCCCGATGACGTTCCTGCGCCGCTTCGAGGTCGACGCCGTGATCGACGCGCTGGCGGACGCGACCGTGCTGATGGGCGTGCCCACCCACTACCACCGGCTCCTCGGCGACGATCGCTTCGACCGCGCACGGACCTCGGGAATGCGTCTGTTCACCTGCGGCTCAGCCCCACTCCCGGCGGTCCAGTTCGATCTCTTCACCGAGCGCACCGGCCACCGTCTGTGCGAGCGCTACGGGATGAGTGAGGCCGGGATCATGACGTCCAACCCCTACGCCGGCGAGCGGATCGCTGGCACGGTCGGATTCGCGCTCCGTGACGTGGAGATCCGGGTGCGCAACGGCGACGGCGTGACCGTGCCGCCGGGCGAGACCGGCGTGCTCGAGGTGCGCGGACCGCATCTTTTCCGGGAGTACTGGGGCAAGCCGGAGTCGACCGCGGCGGCCCACACGGAGGACGGCTGGTTCGTGACCGGCGATGTCGGCAGCGTCGACGCCGACGGTCGCATCACGCTGCAGGGGCGCGCCGGCGACATGATCATCAGCGGTGGCGAGAACATCTACCCCAAGGAGATCGAGTTGGTGCTCGACGAGCAGCCCGGGATCGTCGAATCCGCCGTCGTCGGCGTGCCCCATCCCGACTTCGGCGAGGCCGTGCTCGCCGTGCTGGTGACCGACGCGGACCACGACCCGGCCATCGTCGACGCCGCGCTCACGACCCGGCTCGCCCGCTTCAAGCATCCGAAGACGACGGTGATCGTGGATGCCCTGCCCCGCAACGCGATGGGCAAGGTGCAGAAGTCGATCCTGCGCCGCGACTACGCGGAACTCTTCACCGGCTGATCAGGGTCCGCGACGTCGGTGCGCCGGGTGCTCGCGCGTCGCCGCATCCAACGCAACGCCTGCCACACGGCGATGATCACGAGCGCCGGAACCATGAGCCGGATCGTGCCGCGGCCGACTGCTCCCTCGATGCTGTCGGTCAGCTCGTGCGCGTCGTGGGTGAGTTCGGCGTCCTCCCCCGCGATCCACAGCTCGCGTAGCGCCGCCAGGTCGGCGTCCGGGTCGCTGCCCCACAGTCCGACACTGGCGAGCAGCCCGCGGTCGCCGTTCACCACGGACTCCGCCTCGTCGAACGCCGCAAGCGCCTCCGTCTGCCGGTCGAGCCGGCCCACGACATCGGTCATGTCGTCGGCCGCCGCCTCGAACAGCACCTGTGCGTCCGTGCGCGGCTCGAGCTCGAGCGACTCCGCCCAGCCGGCCAGGCTGTCCCGGTTGACGATCACATCGCTGACCTCGCCCTGGCGTTCGAAGAAGGTGTCGAACTGCCAGGTCGCCATGGCCTCGCGCAGGAAGGGCGGCAGCGCCCAGTTCCCCGCGCGGGACTCGAGCGCCGCGTAGTCGACCACGGCCGCGGCCCGCTGGTCGATCAGAATGTCGTCGAGGTCGTTGGTGACCACCTCACGAAACGCCGAAGCGGCGTCGTCCACGCCGCCGACCCGCTCGATCAGATCCAGCAGGGTCTGCCAGCCGGGGCCGAGAGTACGCGGCTCGGCGATCGGCCCCGGATAGGGCGTGGTCTCCGCCCGGAGTGCGTCGACGACGGCCCGCACGCCCGAGGCGCCCAGCTCGTCGACGAGATCCGCGATCATCGACTCGGGCGAATCGTCGAAGTGTGGTTCGCCGGCGAACCCGATCGCCAGACCCTCGATGAACCACTCCTTGTCAACGTCGACATCCGCCAACCAGATGTGGGCGAGCTGATGATCGACCGACGCGGCCGCGTCGTCGACGATCTCTGCCACGTTCGCCTCGACGAGCGGATGCTCGTCCGTCGCCAGTGCGCGGCGG
>BQJV01000152.1 GCA_021604885.1 Acidimicrobiales bacterium | reverse complement strand
CGCCCATGACGGCGCCCGGCTGCCAGTCCGTGATCGCCATCTTGTCCGTCAACCGGATCGGTCCGATCTTCGTTGCGCAGTCGAAGGTGGTGCCCACACCGGCGGTCGTCTCGGAGGTGAACGTGATGGCCTCCGCGTCGTGCATCCACTCGACATGCGTCGCGATGTCCTCGACATCGGCCCACACCTCAGCGGGTGGGGCGGCGAGCTCGGTTGCGACGCGGATGCGGGCCATTGCCGAACCCTACGGTCCAGGACCCCGGGGCGGATGCAGCAGGGGTGTTCGACGTTCTGGTGTTCTACGTTCTCTCCCATGCCCGATGCCGCCGACGCCGACTACGACCTCGAGTTCTTCTGGGATCCGGTGTGTCCGTTCGCATGGGTGACGAGTCGGTGGGTGCAGCTCGTGGTCGAGCAGAAGGGCCTCACCGTCGACTGGCGATTCATCGGGCTGCTGATCCTCAACGAGGACAAGGACTACGCCACCGAGTTCCCGCCCGGCTACCCCGAGTACCACTCGCTCGGGCTGCGCGGCCTGCGGGTGGCTGCGGCGGTGCGGGCCGCCGAAGGTCGCGAACCGATGGGGTCGCTCTACACGGCGCTCGGCGGTGGGATCTGGAACCGGCTGCCGGATGGCACGAGGGACATGCTCGCCGGCTACGACGAGGTCGTGGCGACGCGAGCGGCACTGGCCGCGTGCGGTCTCGCCGAGCGCTACGCCGACCATCTCCACGACGAGTCACAGGACGCCGCGATCCGAGCCGACACGGAGGACGCGCTGGCCCGGACCGGCCGGGACGTCGGCACGCCGATCGTCGCCCTGGCGGACGGCGGCCCCGCGTTCTTCGGCCCCGTCATCTCCCGGGTGCCGACCGCGGAGGAGGCCGTCGAGCTCTGGGACGCGGTGATGGTCCTCGCGAACTGGCCCGGATTCTCGGAGATGAAGCGGACCGCCCGGGAATGGCCGCAGGTCCCCCTCCTCACGGGTGAGACGGGCTGACGTCGCCGAGACGGTAGACGCTCACGTGCACGTCACTCTCCGGCGTGAACGGCTCGTCCCGCCAGCCTCCGGTGCGGCGCTCCAGGGCGAAGCCCCCGGCGGCGAAGAGGTCGTCGAGCTGGGTCGGCGTGCGGTAGTGGAGCTCCCACGGTCGCAGACGCACGCCGGCGCTGGAGAACTCGATGTGTTGGCCGCGGATGGTCTGCGACACCTCGTCGTGCTGTGACGCGGTGACGACCGCGCGATCCGTGGTGATCTCGCGCACCGACACGCCGCCGTCCGCCAGCCCGGTCGTGGGAGGGACGAAGCCCTCGATGACGACACAGCCGCCGGGGCGGACAGCACTCGCGAGCGCGGCGACGCAGCGGCGCTGGGCGTCGTCCGTCGTGAGGTTGAAGAAGGTGTTGAACGCGGCGAACGCGACGGCGAAGGTGCTGGCGGCGAGCGGCGGCGCCGCCATGTCCGCCTCGATCACACGGATCCGCTCGCTCCCCGGCTTCGCCGCCAGGATGGCGAGCATGGCGGGGGAGGCGTCGATGCCGGTGACGTCCAAGCCGGTGTCGGCGAGGGGGACGGCGAGCCGTCCGGTGCCGATGCCGAGCTCGAGCACGGGGCCCGTGTCGGCGAGCGCGGTGATCCCGGCGACGGTGGCCTCGACGTCGCTGACGTCGGCGTACCACTCGTCGTACACGTCGGCGAAGCTCTCGCCGTAGGTCTGGGGCCCGTACCCGTCCATCGCGTGCAGTCTGCCGTGACGCCGGCCCACTCGTAGGCTGGGGCGATGGGTTCGGACCGCGGCGCACTGGAGATCTACCTCGACCACGCGGCCAGCACGCCGGTGCGGCCGGAGGCGAGCGAGGCGTGGCTGGCGGCGTCGGCGACGCACCACGCCAACCCGACCGGCGCCCACAAGGCGGCCCGCGACGCGCGGCGAGCGCTCGACGATGCGCGCGATCTGGTCGCGGACGCGCTCGGTCGCCCGCCGGCAGAGGTCGTGTTCACGAGTGGCGGGTCCGAGGCGGACAATCTCGCGATTCGCGGCGTTCTCGGCAGCCGCGGCGGCATCGCCGTGTGTTCGGCGGGGGAGCACCACGCGGTGCTCGAGCCGGTCGAGCACGCGGGCGGGGCAACCGTGCGGCTCGATGCAGGCGGCCAGGTCACGCCCGCGGCGCTCGCCGAGGTACTCGACCGACTCGACGACGTGTCGGTCGTGTCGCTGATCGCGGTGAACAACGAGACAGGGGCGGTGAACGATCTGCCCGCGCTCGCCGCGACGGTGCGGGAGCACGCGCCGGGTGCTCTGGTGCACACCGACGCCGTGCAGGCCGTGAGCTGGATCGACCTCGCGGCGGCGACCGAGGACGTCGACCTCGTGTCGATCACCGGTCACAAGCTCGGTGGCCCGATCGGCACCGGTGCGCTGTTCGTGCGCGCGGGAGTCACGCTGGATGCGCAGATTCTGGGCGGCGGTCAGGAACGGGGGCGGCGCGCGGGCACGCCGGACGTCGCCGGCGCCGTTGCGTTCGCCGCGGCCGTCACGGTGACCGTCGAGCGGCGCCCGGCCGAGGTCGCCCGCCTGGGTGCGATGCGGGATCGCCTGATCGCTGGGCTGCAGGAGTCGTTGGGTGATGTGGTCACCGCAACCGTGGCCCGACCGGACGACTACACCACCGTGGCCGCGGGTGTCGCCCACATCATGCTGGCCGACGTCGAGGCGGAGGCACTGCTGTTCCTGCTGGACCAGGAGGGCGTGCGGGCGTCCGCCGCGTCATCGTGTTCGAGCGGTGCCCAGGATCCGTCGCACGTCCTCGCGGCGATGGGGATCGACCGTGAGGTCGCCGAGGGGTCGCTGCGGCTCTCGCTCGGGTGGTCGAGTACGGACGCCGACATCGACGCTGCGCTCGAGATCATTCCCCGCGCGGTGACCCACCTCCGGGCCCACGGCGGCGGCTGAGGTCAGCCCCAGCGCACCAGCGAGCTGGCCCAGGTGAATCCGGCACCGAAGGCGGCGATGCAGACGAGCATGCCCGGCTCGAGCTTGCCGGCCTTCAGGGCCTCGTCGAGACCGATGGGGATCGTCGCTGCGGTGGTGTTGCCGAACTTCTGGATCGTGTTGAACACCTTGTCGTCGTCCTCGATCCCGAGGGTCTTCGCCGCGAAGTAGTTGATGCGCATGTTGGCCTGGTGGAAGATCCACAGGTCCACGTCGTCGACCGTGAAGTCGTTCGCCTCGAGCGCCTCGAGCGCGACTTCCGGCATGCGGGTGACCGCGTGCTTGAACACCTTCTTGCCGTTCATCTGCGGGTACTGCGCCTTGCGCTCGAGCCAGTCGTTGTCCCACCGGTTCGGCGCGTAGGTCATGGACGGACCCTCGGTCCACAGGTCCTTCGCGTAGGTGCCGTCGGCGTGGAGGTGTGACGAGTAGATGTGGGGCTGCGTCGACGGATCGTCCACGTCGGTCGCCTGGAGCACGGCCGCACCGGCGCCGTCGCCGAAGAGCACGGTGACGTCCCGACCCTCGGTGGACACGTCCAGGCCCTTCGAGTGGATCTCGGCGCCGACGAGCAGGATCGTGTCGGCCATGCCGCCGCGGATGAACATGTCCGCCTGGGCCATCCCGTAGACGAAGCCGCTGCACTGCTGGCGCACGTCGATCGCGGGGATCTCCGGGCAGCCGAGCTTCGCCTGGAGGAAGCAGGCCGTGCCGGGGAACTCGTGGTCCGGCGAGAGCGTGGCGAACAGGATCATGTCGAGGTCCGCCGGGGTGATGCCGGCCGCAGCCATCGCCTTGTTCGCCGCCTCGAGGCCGAGATCGCTCGTGGTCGTGTTGTCCGGTTCGACCCAGTGGCGTTGCTCGATGCCGGAACGGGTCTGGATCCACTCGTCGGAGGTGTCCATCCATTGCGTCATGTCGTCGTTGGTGACCACGCGGTCGGGCACGAACGAGCCGACCCCGGCGATACGAGTGCGTCGAGTCATGGTCGAGAACTTACGCTGGTCATGTGCCTTCTGACCGCATCACCCCTGCCGGGGTTACCGACGACGGACCCGTCATGGTGATGATGTCCGGCGGCGTCGACTCGTCCGTCGCCGCGGCGCTGCTCCAGCAGGCCGGTCGGGACGTCGTCGGCGTCACGATGAAGCTGTGGGGCGGGCCCAGCGACACCGGCTGTTGCGCGGTGAGCGATGTCGACGATGCCCGACGCGTCGCGGACCGGTTGGGGATCGAACACCACGTGTTCAACTTCGGCGACGACTTCGAACGGGACGTGGTCGGCCCGTATGTCGAGGACCATGCGGCCGGACGCACGCCGAATCCCTGTATCGAGTGCAACCGGCACCTCAAGTTCGACCGGCTGCTGCGCCGAGCCGACGCACTCGGGTTCGCGACGGTTGCCACCGGGCATCACGCCCGGGTGGTCGTGACGGCGGACGGGCCTCGGCTCGGGCGGGGAGCGGACGCGGCGAAGGACCAGTCCTACGTCCTGCATGTGCTCGACCAGGACGTGCTCGGGCGGCTCGTGTTGCCGCTCGGCGCCATGACGAAGGCGGACGTGCGGGCGCTGGCCGCGGACCTCGATCTGCGCACGGCGCACAAGCCCGAGAGCCAGGACGTGTGCTTCATCACGAACGAACACGGGCGGGAGACCTTCCTCGGCGACCGGATCCCGCTGCGGCGAGGCCGCGTCGTCGATCAGGAGGGTGTGGAGGTGGGGTCGGTGCCGGCGATCGAGATGGTGACGATCGGACAGCGCAAGCGGCTCGGACTCGCGGGCGGCACGGACCCCCGCTATGTGGTCGACGTGGACACGGCGACCAGCACGGTCACAGTCGGCGAGAAGGCCGACCTCACGGTTGACCACACGCCGCTCGAATCGTGGACGTGGATCGGCCGCCCCGTCGACGGTGAGGTGATGCTCCAGTGCAGCGCCCACGGCGTCGCCGAACCCGGCCGCGTGGTCGACGGTCGGGTCGAGTGGACGACCGGCCACCGCAAGATCGCCCCCGGCCAGAGCGTCGTCGCCTACGTCGATGACCTCGTCCTCGGCGGCGGCACCGCAACATCCTGAAGTTGAAGCGGGGGTCAGACCCCGCTTCAACTGGGGTCTGACCCCCGCTTCACCTTCAGGTGATGGGGAAGCCGCGGGATTGGGCGACGCGGAGGAGAGATGCGGGGCGGCTGGGGGAGACGAGGATCGCCCGGAGGGTCTGTTCCTCGGTCGTGGTGCGGCCGGTGACGACCGGCAGTTCGATCGCGGCGCCGAACCGGAGCTCCAGGGCGAGTCCCAACGCGGCGTTCGTCATGTCCGCCGCAGTCGTGTCGGCGAGCGCCGGTGCGATCCCCGCGATCTCGCGCTTCTGGAACAGGACGGGTTCGCGCATGACGTCGAGGTCATGGACCACGAGGCCGTTTGGCACGAAGACGATGAACCGCTGTGTGAGGTTGTTCAGCGCGCGGCCGGCGAAGAACGCGATCGTCCACCCGAGCGCGGTCACGACCGCGCCGAGCACCCATTGCTCATCGCCGAGCAACAACGGCCCGGCGAGCGCGCCCGCGGCCGTCACCATCCACGTCGGCACGAGGATGCCGAGGAGAACGGGCCCCGGCGGCCGGAGGGCGAAGCGTCGTTCGTCGCCGTAGCTGGCCCCGTCGATGAAGCGGTCGCCGAACGCCGAGCTCAGGACGAGTCCCGTCGACACGATGCTCGCGACGACACCGACGATCGCCGCCGTGGAGTCGTCGGACTGCACAGCGGCCCACAGAGCCACCACGATCGTGGCGGGCACGGCGATGCGAACGGCCGTGAGCGTCACCGGCGCCGGGAGCGTCAGGCAGATCAGCACCCCGAGGAACCAGACGCCCTGCACGGCGACCTCGACGATGAGCGTGTTGTGTTCCCAGTCGTCGAATCCGTCCGACAGGGCCGGGCCGAGCACGAGGAACGTCACGATCCAGGCCGCGATCGCGGCCCAGTGGACGAGCCGCTCGGGCTCCGCTCGGAGACGGTCCAACATCGCCGGAAACGCTCCCACAACAGCCCGACCCGTGCCCACCCGCGTTTCTCTCGGACGGTGCGCTCACCACGGTCCGATGTCAGCGCGTCGCACTAGGGTCACGCCGATGGCTGCCCCGACTCCCGCCGAACGGATCGCCGAACTCCGTGACGTGATCAACCGACACGCCGAGGCGTACTACGAGCAGGACACGTCCGAGATCCCGGATGCGGATTATGACCGCCTCCTGCGTGAGCTCCTCGACCTCGAGGAAGCGCACCCCGAGCTGGCCGCGGACGATTCGCCGACCCGCCGGATCGGTGGCCAGGTCAACACCGCGTTCGCACCCGTCGTCCACGAAGTGCGGATGATGTCGCTGCACAACGCCTTCGACCTCGAGGAGCTCGCGGGCTGGAGCGAGCGGGTCGAGCGACGGCTCGAGGGCAAGCCGGTGCCGGCCTACTCGGTGGAGCTGAAGTTCGACGGTCTCGCCATCAGCCTCCGCTACGAGAACGGCGTGCTCGTGCGCGGCGCCACCCGGGGCGATGGGGCCGTCGGGGAGGACGTCACCCACAACGTGCGCACCATCGCCGACATCCCGACCGAACTCCCGAAGGGGGCGCCACCCGTTCTCGAAGTCCGCGGCGAGGTCTACATGAAGCTGTCGAGCTTCGCTGCGCTCAACGACCGGCAACGTGCCGACGCGGAGGCCACCGGCCGCGAGCCGAAGCTCTACGTCAACCCCCGCAACACCGCGGCCGGTTCGCTCCGTCAGATCGACGCGGCGATCACCGCCGACCGGGAGCTCTCGTTCTTCTCGTATCAGCTCGGTCTGGTCGAGGACGGCCCGGACCTGCCCACCCACACGGCCACGCTCGACTGGCTCGGATCGCTCGGCTTTCCCGTCAACGACCACACCGTCACCTGCTCCACGATCGACGAGGTCAGCGCCCGGGTCGAGGCGCTCAACGCGATGCGTCACGAGCTCGACTACGAGTTCGACGGCGTGGTCGTGAAGGTCGACGACCTGCGGCTTCAGCGAGAGTTGGGCGCCGATGCGAAGGCACCGAGGTGGGCGATCGCCTACAAGCTGCCGCCCGAGGAACGGGTCACGACGCTGCTCGACATCGAAGTCTCGATCGGGCCCTCCGGACAGGCGACGCCGTTCGCCGTGCTGGATCCCGTCTTCGTCGGCGGCGTCACCGTCGGCACGGCCACGCTCCACAATCAGGACCAGGTGGCGGAGAAGGACGTCCGCCCCGGCGACATGGTCATCGTGCGCCGGGCCGGCGACGTCATTCCGGAGGTCGTCGGGCCCGTGCTCAGCGAACGGGCGAAGGGCTCCAAGCCGTGGGTCTTCCCGAAGAACTGTCCGGTGTGCGGCCAGGCGCTCGTCCGGCCCGAGGGTGTCGCGGCGACCCATTGTGTGAACTTCGCGTGCCCCCGCCAGGTCCGGGG
>BQJV01000151.1 GCA_021604885.1 Acidimicrobiales bacterium | reverse complement strand
CGCGTGATGGCCAAGAACGGCGGCGGCGTCATCCTCAACATGTCGTCCGGCGGCGCCACCCGCGCCCATCGCAGCTTCACCGCCTACGACGCGACCAAGGGCGGCATCGAGGCGCTCACCCGGGCCATGGCGCTCGACCTCGGCCCTTACAACATCCGGGTGAACGCGCTCATGCCCGGGTCGATCGACACGAGCGGCCTCTCCGTCGAGGACCGCGTCCACCGCGGCGAGAACGTACCTCTCGGGCGGATCGGCGAGCCGTCCGACATGACCGGCGCCGCCCTGTTCCTGGCGTCCGACGATGCGTCCTACATCACCGGCGACGTCATCAAGATCGACGGCGGCATGCTCGCCCAGCAGCGGTCCGCGACCGTCGACATCAAGCCGCCGTCCGAGTTCCCCGCGATCGAGGATCTCTAGGTCATGGGCGCGCGCATCGGTGCCGACGTCGGAGGAACGTTCACCGACATCGTAATCGAGCGCGCCGACGGCAGCCTCCACTCCACCAAGGTGCTGACGACGCACGACGCGCCGGAACAGGGCATCCTCGACGGCATCAGCCAGGTCGCCACGGAAGCGGGCGTCGACCTCGCCGATGTCGACCAGATCATCCATGGCACCACGCTCGCGACCAACGCGCTCATCGAGCGGCGGGGCGCCCGAACCGCGCTCGTCACGACCGCGGGCTTCCGCGACGTGATCGAGACGCGCACCGAGGGCCGGTTCGAGCAGTACGACCTGGACATCGTGCTCCCCTCCCCCCTCATCGAGCGCAAGGACCGGCTCACCGTCACCGAACGACTCAACGCCCGCGGCGAGACACTGGTGCCGTTCGACGAGGCCGAGGCCCGCGCGGTGATCGCCACCATCGGCGACGGCGGCTACGAGTCGGTCGCGGTCGGGTTCATCCACGCCTACCGCAACGGGGCCCACGAGGAGCGCTTCCGCGACCTTCTCCTCGCCGCACTGCCGGACATCGCCGTGTCGATCTCCAGCGACGTGTCCCCCCAGATGCGGGAGTACGAGCGCTTCAACACCGTGTGCGCCAACGCCTACGTCCAGCCGCTCATGGCGTCGTACCTCCTGCGGCTGCGCGACGAACTCGCGACCCGCGGCGCCACGGCGCCGCTCTATCTCATCCACTCCGGTGGCGGCCTGATGTCGGTCGACTCGGCCGCGGCCTTCCCCGTGCGACTCGTGGAGTCCGGACCGGCCGGCGGCGCGATCTTCGCGGCCGACCTGGCGCACCGCTACGGACGCGACCGCGTGCTCTCCTACGACATGGGCGGCACCACGGCGAAGATCAGCCTGATCGAGGACTTCACGCCGCAGACGGCGAAGACCTTCGAAGTCGACCGGTCGGCCCGGTTCAAAAAGGGATCGGGCATGCCCATCTCGATCCCCGTGATCGAGATGATCGAGATCGGCGCGGGCGGCGGATCCATCGCCAGTGTCGACGCACTCGGGCAGATTCGCATCGGTCCGCACAGCGCCGGCAGCGAGCCGGGGCCGGCGGCGTACGACCTCGGCGGCACGGACGCGACGGTCACGGACGCGAACCTCGAGCTCGGCCGCCTTCACCCCGACACGTTCGGGGCGACCGGCATCACCCTCTCCCCGACCGAGGCGGCGCGCGCCATCGATCGGGGTGTCGGCCAGGCGCTCGGCCTCGACACCCACACCGCCGCCATCGGGATCGCCGAGGTCGTGGACGAGAACATGACCAACGCAGCGCGCGTCCACGCCGTGGAGAACGGCCGGGATCTCGTGGGCTACACGATGATCGCCTTCGGCGGCGGCGCACCCCTCCACGCGGCCCGCCTCATGGACAAGCTCGGCCTCGACGAGCTGATCGTCCCATCCGGGGCCGGTGTCGGCTCCGCCATCGGCTTCCTACGCGCGCCCTTCAGCTACGAGGCGATCCGCAGCTTCTACACGACCACCAAGGACTTCGATGCGGCCGGCGCCAACGCGATGCTCGCCGAGCTCGCTGCCGAGGCGACGAGCTTCGTGCGCGCCGGCACCGACGCACCCATCACGATCAGCCGCCAGGTCGCCATGCGCTACAAGGGCCAGGGCTGGGAGATCCCGGTCACGATCGACGACGGCGAGTTCGACGAGTTCGCGGCGGAGGCCCTCGCCACCGCGTTCACGAAGGCGTACATCGAGTTCTTCGGCCGGGCGATCGACGACCTCGCCATCGAAGCCGTGAGCTGGGCCGTGCGCGTGTCCTCCGTGGAGGACGCGCCCGAGCCGGTCGCCCTGTCGAGCGATGCCGACGCTTCTGTCGCGGTGTCGGGCAGCCGACCGATCTACGACCCGTCCGAACGGGCCGACACCGCGGCTGCGGTCATCCACCGCGACGCGGTGGCGGTCGGCGCGCGTGTCGACGGGCCCGCGGTCATCGTCGAGCAGCAGACGACCACGGTCCTCGCCGGCCACCATGTCGCGGTGATGCAACCGGACGGTTCGCTGCTCGTCACGAGGAGGGCATCGTGAGCGACCAACGGGAGCTCCACAACCAGGTGATGTGGAACCGCCTCATCTCCGTCGTCGAAGAGCAGGCGCTCACACTGGTGCGCACCGCGTTCTCCACCTCGGTGCGCGAGGCGGGCGACCTCTCCGCCGGCGTGTTCGATCGCCAGGGACGGATGGTCGCCCAGGCCGTCACCGGAACGCCCGGCCACGTGAACACGATGGCTGCGGCCGTCCCCCACTTCATCAACGACATCGGGCCCGAGCGGATCCACCCGGGCGACGTCTACGTCACCAACGACCCGTGGAAGGGCACGGGCCATCTGCACGACATCACCGTGGCGACGCCGGTCTTCGTCGGCGACGAGCTGATCGGCTTCTTCGCGTCGACCGCCCACGTCGTCGACATCGGCGGACGTGGCTACGGCCCCGACGCCCGTGAGGTCTACGAGGAAGGGCTGCGCATCCCGATCCTGAAGTGGGTCGAGCGGGGCGAGCTGAACCAGGACCTCGTGACCATCGTCCGCCAGAACGTGCGCGAGGCGGACCAGGTCGTCGGCGACATCCACGGTCTCGCCGCGTCGAACGAGACCGGCCGCCGCCGGCTGCTCGCCATGCTCGAGGAGTTCGACCTCGCCGATCTCGACGACCTGGCGACCTTCGTGTTCGAGCGAACCGAACGAGCGACGCTCGACGCCCTGCGAGGCGTCCCGAACGGGACGTACCGCAACGAGATGCAGGTGGACGGCTACGACGCGACCCTCACGCTCGCCGTCACCCTCACGGTCACCGACGAGGGGATGCACGCCGACTTCGCCGGCACCTCTCCCACCAGCGCGTTCGGCGTGAACGTGCCCCTCACCTACGCCCAGGCGTACTTCACCTACGGCATGCTCGTCGCGCTCGCCCCGGAGCTGCCGAACAACTTCGCCTCGCTGGCGCCGTTCACCGTGTCCGCCCCGCCGGGCGTGATCCTCAACGCCGAGCACCCCGACCCGGTAGCTGTTCGCCACGTGATCGGCCACTTCGTGACCGACCTCTGTCTCGGCGCGATCGCGCAGGCGCGGCCCGACCGCATCCCGGCCGAGGGCGCCGGCGCGCTGTGGAACTTCCAGGCGTCGGCCCGCAGCGCCTCGGCCGACGATCCGAAGCCGCCCGTCGAGATCCTCATGTTCAACAGCGGCGGCACGGGCGCTCGGCCCCATCTCGACGGACTGACCGCCACGGCGTTCCCCTCCGGTGTCCGCACGATGTCGGCGGAGGCCACGGAGCAGGTCGGTCCGATCGTGATCTGGCGCAAGGAGATCCGACCGGATTCGGGCGGCGCCGGCCGCCAACGGGGCGGGCTCGGGCAGATCATCGAGGTCGGCCCGGCGGACGGCTACATGTTCGAGTTCTCCGCGATGTTCGATCGGGTGGAGAACCCCGCTCGCGGTCGAGCCGGCGGCCAGGACGGCGCGCCCGGCGCCGTGTACCTCGACGACGGCACCCCGTTCGCGGCCAAGGGCAAGCAGACCGTCCCCGCCGATCGCCGGCTGGTCATGGAGCTGCCGGGCGGAGGTGGTTTCGGCGATCCGACAGAGCGCGATCCCGTCGCCGACGACAACGACCGGACGCAGGGGTACCGCACGTGAACCAGCAACCGCCGCAGCACGCCGCGTACGACGTCGTCATCATCGGTGGCGCGGTGATGGGGTCGTCCGCGGCGTGGTTCCTCTCCGCGAACCCCGACTTCGACGGCTCCGTGCTGGTCGTCGAACGCGACCCGTCCTACGAGTTCACCTCGACGACCCACACGAACAGCTGCATGCGCCAGCAGTTCTCCAACGAGGTCAACATCCGGATCTCCCAGTTCGCCGCCGACTTCGTCCGCAACTTCCGGACCTACCTCGGCGACGACCCCGAGGTCCCCGAGATCCTCGTCGATCACTACGGCTACATGTACCTGGCCGACACCGAGGCGTTCGCCACGACGCTGCGCCGCAACCAGCAGGTGCAGGCAGGCTGGGGCGCGGCAACGAAGATCATGTCGCCGGCCGAGATCGCCGCGGCCTATCCGTTCTACAACCTCGACGGGATCGTCTGCGGCAGCCACAACCTCGTCGACGAGGGCTACTTCGATTCGGGGACGATGTTCGACTGGTGGCGCCGTAAGGCCCGGGAGAACGGGGTCGAGTACGTCGCCAACGAGGTCGTCGGGATCGACCACGACAGTCGTCGCGTGCAGTCGGTCGAGCTTGCGTCCGGCGAGTCGATCACCTGCGGCACCGTCGTGAACGCCGCCGGCCCGCGAGCGATCGAGGTCGCCCGGATGATCGGCGCCGAGCTGCCGGTCGAGCCCCGCAAGCGCTTCACGTTCATCTTCGACGCAGCCGAGCCGCTCGACCGGCGCCTCCCGCTCACGATCGACCCCTCCGGGGTGCACGTCCGCAGCGATGGCGACGCCTACCTGGCCGGCTGCCCGCCCGATGTCGATCCCACCGTCGAGTACGACGACTTCGCGATGGATCACGACATCTGGGAGGACAAGGTGTGGCCGGCGATCGCGAACCGCATCCCGGCCTTCGAGCGGGTCAAGGTCACCAGCCGCTGGGCCGGTCACTACGCCTACAACACGCTCGACCACAACGTGATCGTCGGCCCCCACCACGAGGTCGAGAACTTCGTCTTCATGAACGGCTTCTCCGGCCACGGAATGCAGCAGTCGCCGGCGATCGGGCGTGGCGTGAGCGAGTGGGTCACCTACGGCGAGTTCCGCTCGCTCGACCTCTCGCCCCTCGGGTACGGCCGCGTCGTGGCGAACGAGCCGTTCGTCGAAACCGCCGTCATCTAGGGTCGCGCCATGACAGCGGACGTGTTCGAGATGGTCGTCGAGATCCCGAAGGGGTCGCGCAACAAGTACGAGATCGACCACGACACCGGCGAGATCTGGCTTGATCGTCACCTGTTCACGGCGACGGCGTACCCGGCTGACTACGGCTTCATCCCGGACACCCTCGCCGAGGACGGAGACCCGCTCGACGCCCTCGTGCTGCTCGACGAGCCGACGGTTCCCGGTTGTCACATCTCCGCCCGAGCACTCGGCGTGTTCTGGATGGAGGACGAGAAGGGCGCCGACGCGAAGATCCTCGCGGTACCCGCCGAGGATCCCCGATGGCAGGCCATTCAGGACCTCGACGACGTGCCACCCCACCTGCGCGCGGAGATCGCGCACTTCTTCGAGATCTACAAGGCGCTCGAGCCGTCGAAGTCGACGGCAGTGCGCGACTGGGGAGATAAGGCGGCGGCACTCGACGAGATCGCCGCGGCGCGGGCCAGACACGTCGCCGGGCACTGAGCATGACGGCTCGCACCGGGGGGCAGATCGTCGTCGACAGCCTCGTCGCTCACGGTGTGACCACCACGTTCGGCGTCCCCGGTGAGAGCTATCTCGCCGTGCTCGACGCGCTCCACGACACCGACATCGACGTGATCACCTGCCGCCAGGAGGGCGGCGCCGCGTACATGGCCGAGGCGTGGGCGAAGCTCACGGGCCGCGTCGGTGTGTGCCTCGTCACCCGCGGGCCGGGCGCCACCAACGCGTCGATCGGTATCCACGCGGCGATGCAGGCATCCACGCCGATGGTGATGCTCGTCGGTCAGGTGGCCACGCACGAACAGGGCCGGGAGGCATTCCAGGAGATCGACTACCGGGACATGTTCGGCGGGGTCGCGAAGTGGGCGACGGAGATGCGGTCGGCCGACGAGGCATCCGTGGTGATGGCCCAGGCGTTTCACGCCGCTGCCGCCGGCCGCCCCGGGCCGGTCGTGGTCGCGCTGCCCGAGGACGTGCTCGGTGCGGTGAGCGAGACGGCTCTCGTGAAGCCGCTTCCCGTCGACCCGCAGACACCGGGAGCGGACGAGGTCGACGCCGTGCTGACCGCGCTGGCCCGCGCCGAGCGGCCGGTGCTGCTCGTCGGGGGCGGTGGCTGGACCGACGAGGCGAGGGCGGACCTGCGTGCGGTGGCCGAAGCTCACGAGGTGCCCGTCGTCGTGACGTTCCGGCGCCACGACCTGATGGACAACACGAGCGCGAGCTATGCGGGTGAGGCAGGGGTCGCGATGCCACCACCGGTGCGGGCGACGCTCGAGGACGCGGACTGTGTGATCGCCATCGGACCCCGGTTCGGCGAGATGACGACGGCCGCATGGTCGATCTGGCCCGTGGGCGACCCCGGTATCACGCTCGTGCACGTCCATCCGGACCCGAGCCAGCACGGCAAGATCCACACGCCGACCGTGGCCATCACGGCCCGGCCCGCCGCGATGGTCGCCGAGCTGCGATCCCGCACTGCGGCCCCGCCCGTCCACGGCGCCTGGCGCGATGCCCGTCGGGCCGCCTACGTGGCATCGCTCGACGCGCCGCCCCAGCCCGGCCCGCTCGACATGGGCGAGGTGATGGCGTGGCTGCGGGCCAACCTGCCGCCCACCGCCGTGCTGACCAACGGCGCCGGCAACTTCTCGGTGTGGCCCAACAAGTTCTTCGTCTACGGACCCGAAGCGCGGCTCCTCGCGCCCCAGGCCGGCTCGATGGGCTACGGCCTCCCCGCGGCGGTCGCGGCGAAGGTGGCGGACCCGGCCCGCACGGTCGTGTGCTTCGCGGGTGACGGCGACGTCCAGATGAACCTCCAGGAACTCGGCACCGGCCTCCAGCACGATGCCCAACCGATCGTGCTCGTCGTCGACAACGGCATGTACGGCACGATCCGCATGCACCAGGAGCGCCACTTCCCCGAGCGGATCGTCGGCACCGACATCGTCAACCCGGACTTCGTGGCCCTCGCGCGGGCCTACGGCATGCACGCCGAACGGGTCGACGCGACGGCGGACTTCCCCGACGCGTTCGGTCGCGCCGAGGCATCACCGACCGGCGCACTCCTGCATCTACCGGTGGACGCGCAGCAGCTCACCCCCACCCAGTCGATCACCCAGGCCCGCGGCGAGGCATGACGGC
>BQJV01000150.1 GCA_021604885.1 Acidimicrobiales bacterium | reverse complement strand
GTCGAGGCCCGCGTGCTGGCGGGCGACGAGCCGGCCCCGACCTGACCCGGCCGACGCCGCGGCTCAGCCGAGGACGTCGCGGGTGTAGCGGACGATGCGGTCGACTTCCTCGTCGGTGAGCACGTCGGCGAAGGCGGGCATGCCGGTGCCGCCCTCGACGATGTACGCCGCCTGATCCGCCGGATCCGGATACAGCTCCTCCATCGTGCCGGCGAGACGGGGACCCTGCCCGCCGCTCCCGTCGATCCCGTGACACGAGGAGCAGTGTTGCGCATAGAGCGCTTCGGCCGACGCGACCTGCGGCTGGGGTTCGGGTGGCGCGTTGTCGAGTGTGAACAGCATCACGACGGCCGTCGCCGCACCGACGCCCACGATCCACTGCACGGCATCGGTGATCCGGTGCAGCGCGGTCCGGGGTGCCGCGCTCATGCGCCACCTCCGCCGCCGTACCAGTGCAGGGCGCTCGTCCACCACACCACGAGCATGGCGATGCCCAGCAGCGAGCCGGTGACCGGGAGCGCCCACGCGGGTCGGTCGAGCCGGGATCGGGCGCTGATCACCTTCGCGACGTAGAGCCCGTAGGCGACCAGCCCGGCGAGGGAGTGGGTAGCGACCCGCCAGTCGTGGTCCTGGTAGCCGAGCGCCCAGAGGCAGTGGAACGCCACCGGGATGGTGACGGCGAACGCCACCGTGCCGACGAGTCGGTGCGCGTCCGTCCCCCAGGTCGGGGCCGGCCCCGTGATCCAGCGGCCGAGGCCGACCTGGAGCACGAAGAGGACGAACGCCGTCGTGGTGAAGGCGGCCTTCCACGACGCGAGGCCGTCGAAGCCAGGCACGACGAACGAGCGGTACGAGGGCTCGTGCGCACCGGCGTAGATCCCGAGCGCGAGGGCGGTTGCCGCGCCGGCGGCGAACGGCACGCCGAGTCGGTAGCGGAGGTCGGTCACCCGTGTCGATGGAGCGACTCGAGCACGTCGCTGGCGTCGATGTTGCGATCGTCGAGGGCCGCGGGTGTCTCCGGCGTCGGGAGCATGACCGAGGCGACGGCATCGACGGCGCTGAGGAGCTCGCGCAGGTTCCTCGGCGGCGGGAAGTACTCGTCCTCGTCGGTGACCTGCACCTCCTCGACGCCGTTGGCGGGGGAGAGGCGGGCGATCACCGAGCGGACGAGGTCCTCCGGGGCCGACGCACCGGCGGTGACGCCGACGGTGCCGGTGATGTCGTCGGGCAGCTCGTCCGGGCCGTTGATGCGGAACACCCGGGGGCAACCGGCTTCGGTGGCGAGCGAGGCGAGGGCGTTGGTGTTCGAGGAGTTGGCCGAGCCGATCACGACCATGGCGTCGCACTGCGGCGCGATCGCCATCAGGGCCGTCTGCCGGTTGGTGGTGGCGAAGCAGAGATCGGAGCGCTCGGGCTGCCAGAGCTGGGGGAACTTCTCCTTGGTGGCCTCGACCACGCCGGCCCATTCACGGTGCGAAAGCGTGGTCTGGGCCAGCACGGCCACCGGCGTCTCGAACTGGGGGAGCGCGGCGACTTCGTCGGGAGTCTCCACCCGATGGATCGCGTCGGGGGCGACCGCCATCGTGCCGACGGCCTCCTCGTGTCCCTCGTGGCCGACGTAGACGATCTGGTAGCCCTTGCCCGCCCGGGTCTTGACCTCGTGGTGGACCTTCGTGACCAGGGGACACACGGCATCGACCACATAGCCGCCCCGGTCGCGGGCCGCGGCGACGACCTCGGGAGCGGAGCCGTGGGCGGACAGCATGATCGGGCGACCCGGCGGCACCTCGCCGATGTCGTCCACGAAGACGACGCCACTCTCCTCGAAGCGCTGCACGACGAGCTGGTTGTGCACGATCTCGTGGTAGCAGTACACCGGCGGCTCGAAGGCCCGCACCATCCACGCCAGCGCCTTGATGGCCATCTCGACCCCGGCGCAGAAGCCGCGGGGCGAGGCGAGCAGGACGCGGTCGACGGTCACGGTTCCGAGGCTAGTGACTCCCGGCGCTACCGTCGCGTCGTGGCTGCACCGATTCCCGATCCGCTCTACGACCCGGCGCTCGACGAGCACGTGCCCGAGATGGAACGCATCGCGGCGATGGTCGCCGAGATGCAGGGCGAGCCGCCGGAGGAGTGGACCGACAAGGCGATCACCGCGGCGCGGGCGAACTTCGAGGCCTACTCGACGCATCCTCCCGAGGTGACCGACCGGTTCACCGACCGGGAGATCGACGGCCCCCACGGCCCGATCCGGTTGCGGACCCACGTTCCCGACGGCGACGTGCGGGGCGTGGTGCTCGACTGGCACGGCGGCGGCTTCTTCCTCGGGCGTCCGGAGATGGACGACGTGCTGAACCTCCGCCTCGCTGCGGCGACCCGCACCGTGGTGGTGTCGGCCTCCTACCGGCTCGGGCCGGAGGCGCCGTTTCCGGCCGGCCCCGACGATGCCGAGGCCACCGCACTGTGGGTCCTCGAGAACGCCGCCGCCGAGTGGGGTGTGCCGCTGCGGGCCGTCATGGGATCGTCGGCCGGCGCCAACATCGCAGCCGGCGCGCTGGTGCGGCTGCGCGACCGCCACGATGCCCTCGGTGCGATCGAGGCGGCGAACATGATCTACGGCGTGTTCGACATGCGAGGTACGCCGTCGCAGTACGAGCGGGGCATCCCGTCGTTCCGTGACCTCTACCTGCCTGCCGTCGAGCGGCGTGATCGTGACCAGGTCGACATGTCGCCGATCTTCGCCGACCTGCGCGACATGCCGCCCGCGCTGTTCACGGTCGGCACGGCCGACTACCTGTTCGACGATTCACTCTTCATGGCGGCCCGCTGGCACGCGGCCGGCGCAGAAGCCCAGGTCGCGGCATATCCGGCATGCCCACACGGCTTCAACGCCTATCCGGCGGAGCTCGCTCGGATCGCCAACGAGACCATGGATCAGTGGCTCTGTGGGGTCCTGGATCGGGTGGAGTCCTGAGCCCTCGCCGGTAACATCTTCTGGTCCTACTTCGCTGACCCCGTCCGGCGGTCGCAGGTTCCGCCAGGAGAATTTCCGATGTCGAAGATTTGCCAGGTCACCGGCAAGCAGCCTCACTTTGGCAAGCAGCTCTCGCACTCGCACCGTCGCTCCAGCCGCCGCTGGGATCCGAACGTGCAGGTCAAGCGCTACTACCTCACCAGTGAGAAGCGCTGGATCAAGCTCAACGTCAGTGCCAAGGGCATCAAGACGATCGACAAGCGTGGCATCGAGTCCGTTGTCGCCCAGATGCGCCGCAACGGCCAGAAGGTCTGAGGAGTCCGTCATGGCTGGTTCCGACAAGCGCCCGATCATCAAGCTCCGCTCCACCGCGGGCACCGGTTACACCTACGTGACCACCAAGAACAAGACGAACACGCGCGAGCGCATCGAGATCAAGAAGTACGATCCCGTCGTTCGCAAGCACGTGACGTTCAAAGAAGAGCGCTAGCTCCCTTTCTTGGCGCCTGCGCGATCGCTTCCGCAGCGCCTTCTCGTCAGACTCGTTGGGCGTGAGCCCCGACGCCTCAGGTTAGTTCCGCCCAACGGCGGAAGGAACTCCCGATGGCGAACTGGCAAGAAGCACGGTTGATCCCGGTAACGGGTATCTCCAGTGACAAGGAAGCCGAACAGAGAGCAACGTCAGCGCTGTTGGCTGTTGTCAGCATCGTTCGCCCGTTCTCGAAGTCGCTGCTGAGTGCGTACGGCGCGTCCAAGGCCGACCGCGCCATCGTCGAGTGCTACGTCGAGCCGACGTTCAAGGACGCCGCCGGACGATCGATCCGCCCAGACGGGCTCATTCGCGTGAGCCACGGGACCAAACCGCCGTGGATCGCACTCGTGGAGGTCAAGACCGGCACGTCTGTACTGAATGCCGATCAACTCAATGCCTACTGGGACATCGCCCGGGTCAACGGCTTCGATGCCGTGCTCAGCATCTCCAACGAGATCGCCCCGTCGCCCGGCATACATCCGACTCCCGGCCTCAAGGTTCGCTCGAACTCCAAGGTGGGCGTCCATCACCTGTCCTGGACCCGGCTGCTCACGACCGCCGTGGTCGAGAAGACCCACCGCGGTGTCGATGATCCTGAGCAGGACTGGATCCTCGGTGAGTTGATTCGCTATCTCGAGCATGACGCCTCGGGAGCGATGGGCTTCGAGGACATGGGCCCGGCGTGGGTCGGCGTACGCGACGGTGCACGGGACGGGACACTCAACACCCGCGACGACTCGGTCGCAGAGATCGCGCAGAGATGGGATCAGCTGCTCGGATACGTGTCGCTGAAGCTCGGCAGTGAGATCGGTGAGGACGTGGTCGAGCTCGTGCCGCGAGCGCAGCAGAATGACCCGACCCTCCGAACCAAGTACTTCGTCGAGTCGATGGCGTCGTCCGCCTTGCTGGATGGCAAGCTCCGCATTCCCAACACAATCGGAGACATCGACATCCTCGTCGACATCAAGGCGCGCCAGATCGAGACCAGTGCGTCGTTCGCAGCACCGTCAGACAAGCAAGCCAAGGCTCGCGTGACCTGGCTGTTGCGCCAACTCAAAGACTGCCCCGACTCGCTCGTCGTGGAGGCGTACCCCAAGAACTCGAGCAACGGGTCGGCGGCGGCGCTGGGCTCCCTCCGGGATGATCCGGCGATCATCATCGATGACCCGAAGAAGCCGGTATCTCGGTTCCGGTTGGTCGCTCGAACCGAGATGGGCATGAATCGGAAGAGCGGCAAGAAGGCCGGCTTCACACAGTCCGTCTACGACTGCGTCGCCAACTTCTACGGCACGATTCTTCAGGACCTCACGGCTTACCAGGCCCCGGCCCCGAAACGGGTCCCACCCCCGCCCGGTGTCGACGAAGCAGGACCCGATCTTCCTGATGTCGAGCTCGTGGAGCCCGCGGCGAGTCCAAAGCGGACGGCGATTCCGATGCCAGCGGTCTCGTGGAGCACGAGCCTCCAAGGGGGCAGCGGCCAGGGCTACGGCGTACGCAGACCGTAGACAGGCTCGCAATGGTTCTCGACCCGAGGACTCGACAGACCGGAGCCCGAGTTGACCGGCCAGCACCGATAGTTCGGCCGCCGTGCTCCGGTTGGGCGGCGCCGAGTCTCAAGACCCCGTGGTCGCCGCCGAGAGGTGAGTATGACCTCCAACGTCTATGGCGACTGGGCAAGCGAACCATCAGCCTGGTTTCCCGGCGTTGTCGATGCCGCCGAACGACTCGGCCTTCTCGAAGAGTTCAACGCGGCACCCGCGGACTCGCAAGCGCGGCACTGGCTCCAGCACGCCCACCGCCAAGCTCAGCTTGGAGCCCTTGACGACGACTGGGAGCCCTCTCTTGAAGACCGTCCCGATGCTCCCTCGATACGAGCATTGCGATCGCATGAGGCCCGCTGGTTCTGCGGCCCTGCGTAGCTGCCGACCCAGATCCAGCCTGGCGCTGGAACTAGAGAAGAAGGCCCAGCGGGTGGGAAGGTAGGGACCCACGGTCGCGAGAGGGTGTTGAATAGTGAAAGACGTCGAGATCGATAAGGACGGAAGTCTTCGATGTTGGAGCTGCGGCGGGAAGAACCTCGACTCTCAGCGGACGCGCCGCTCCTTCGTCGGCCTGGGGGTGAGCGCACTCGCCACCCAGAAGAAGCTGAAGTGCCAGCAGTGCGGGAAATACAACCAGGTCGGCAACGCGCAGCCGTACACGAGAGACCGCTCACCGACTAGAGCCAAGCCGAAGGCGGTTGTCGACCCCGCGCTAGCGGGCCTCTCTCCGGAGCACGACGCCTACACGCAGGGAATGTCCGACGAGGAAATCCGTGCGCTCAAGGAACTTCGCGAAAAGCAGGACACTGTCGCGATCGGAGACCCCGTTGCACCAACCAAGGCATCCGGAGCGATGCCGGCGCCCGAGGAAAAGGAGTGTCCGTTCTGCGCCGAGTCGATCAAGGCCGCCGCGATCAAGTGCAAACACTGTGGCGAGTTCCTGAACGCAGCCCCAGAACAGAGAACGAGATTCGACGTTGTCATAACCAACGTCGGGCCAAGGAGCATTCAGGTCATCAAGGAAGTGCGGGCGTACACCGGCCTTGGACTCAGAGAAACCAAAGCCCTTGTCGACAACTCCCCCGCTCCGGTGGTGCGGGGCGCCTCCTTGCACGACGCCAACGGCCTAAAGGACGTCCTCGAACGCTGCGGAGCGACCGTCGAAATCGAGTAGCAGGCGGCCCAGGCTGCCAGTATCCGTCATGGTCGCCTGAACGCCGGGGGCGCGCATGGCTGCCACGCAGCATCGTGCGCTATGGACGGAGGCTTCAACGACACCCACCCCCGGGGCCTATCTCTATCCAGCAGTGAGTTGACCCGATCCGCGCCGAGCGGGACGCCATCACAGTCCCGACCGAGCGCCAGCTCCCCAAGGATGAGCGCTAGCTCCCTTTCTTGGCGGCTGTGGGCTTCTAGCCTGGGCGGATGGCTACAGCCGAGCGCCCGGTGGCGATGTTCGACTCGGGGTTCGGTGGACTCACCGTCGCCCGGGCGCTGATCGACCTGCTGCCGAACGAGCACGTCGTCTACTTCGGCGACACGGCGCGCTATCCCTACGGGCCCCGCACCCATGAGGAGGTGCGGGCCTACGCGGTGCAGATCACCGAATGGCTCGTGGAGACGCACGATCCGAAGATGATCGTGGTCGCCTGCAACACCGCGTCCGCCGTCGCGCTCGATGACCTGCAGGCGATGGTGGACGTGCCGGTCATCGGCGTGCTCGAGCCAGGGTTGCGCTCGCTGCTGAAGGTGACGGTCACCGGCCGCGTCGCGATGATCGGCACCGTGGGGACCGTGGCGAGCGGCGCCTACCAGCGGCTCGCGGCCACGCTCGCGCCAGACGTCGATCTCACCTGCGCGGCCTGTCCGGGGTTCGTGGAGTTCGTGGAGCGGGGCGAGACCCGCTCTGACCAGGTGCACGTGCTCGCCGAGCGGCTCCTCGCGCCGGTGCAGGACGCGAAGGTGGACAGCCTGCTGCTGGGCTGCACCCACTACCCGTTCCTCGCCCGTACCATCGGCGATGTGATGGGTCGCGACGTCGTACTCGTGTCGTCGGCGGACGAGACTGCTTTCGAGGTGCAGCGTTCAATCGAGGCGCTCGGTGCCGATCGGGAGGGTGGCGGACCGCCGGTTCGCCGGTTCGTGTCGAGCGGTGACGTGGAGACGTTCGCCCGACTCGGACGCCAGTTGCTCGGCCCGGAGCTCGACTCGGTGGAGGCGCATCAGTGGTGACGGCGGCGATGACGGTGACGGTGCTCGGCTCGTCCGGCTCCTATGCGTCGGTCGACAATCCGTGCACCGGCTTCCTCGTGGCCAGCGCCGAGGCCAACGTGCTCTTCGACTGCGGCCCCGGCACCGCCGGCCCCCTCCAGGCGGCCATCGACCTGGACGATCTGACCGCGATCGTGCTCAGCCACTGCCACCCC
>BQJV01000149.1 GCA_021604885.1 Acidimicrobiales bacterium | reverse complement strand
CTTCGCAGATCGTGACGTCGCTCAGGGGGAGATGCGACGCCACTTCGTGACCGTCGATGACGGCGGCGGACGCAGCGACGGGGAGCGGGGAACCCAATGCGTTCAGCAGGTCGCCCACGGTGCGGGCCGAATCGTCGATGTCGAGATCGAGGACCCGTTCGCCGCGCAGACCGCGATGAACGACACGCATTGCCGCTCCCCGTCGCGTTCTCAGACCGTGTCGAGGGCGGTGACGCCGGCCTGCAGCTCCCGCCCGATGAAGGTGGAGTGCTCGCCGAGCGCCTCCACGAGGTTCATCAGGCTCGGACGGAACTCACCGTCCCAGAGCTGGCGGAATCGATCGGCTCGGTTGCCCTGCCAGGTGGTGCCGTCGAGCCCGCCCTGGATGGCGCGGATGACATCCTGCACCGCCTGGCTCTGGTGCCCGAACGTCGCCGCGAGCTGCTCCATCTGGGACTTGCTCATCACCAACATGTCGCCTGCCATCTGAGATCCTCCTCGTCGCATGCTGTCACACCTTGTGACTGCTTTTCATGATGTTTCACTCTGTCATCGGGCGCGAAGAAAAGCAAGAGATACGATGAAATACATTCAGCTTCGTCTGAGGCTCGCCGCTACTGCCCTCGGAACGATGCGGCACGCTTCTCGACGAAGGCCAGGCCGGCCTCGGCGACGTCACCGGTCGCGAAGTTGACGTTCTGCGCCAGCCCCTCCGCCTCGACGGACTGGGCGAGCGACGAGTGGGCGGCATTATCGAGCAGCCGCTTCGACATCGACAGCGCGAGCGGCGGACCGGCGACGATCCGCTCGACATAGTCGCCGACGGCGGCGTCGAGCTCACCGGCGGGCACCACCCGGTTCACGAACCCGATCTCGGCGGCGGCGGCCGCGTCGAACTCGTTGGCGGTGAGGGCCATCTCCTTCGCCCGGTGCAGGCCGACGCGCTGGGGAAGGAGGTAGGACGTGCCGAAGTCCAGGGACAGCCCGCGCCGCGCGAAGATCAACGCAAAGCGGGCCCGGTCCGTGCACACCAGGAGGTCGGCGGACAGCGCCAGGCCGAAGCCGGCGCCGACACACACGCCGTCGACGGCCGCGATCGTCGGCATCGGCAGCTCGTGCAGGGCGATGACGGCGTCACCGATCCGCCGCATGCTGTGGAGCCCGTGGTCGACGCCCTCGATGCCGTCCGCGCTCTCACCGCTCACGTCGGCTCCCGAGCAGAAGTGATCGCCACCGCCCCGGAAGATCACGACACGGGGCGATGCGTTGCGCATGATGATCGCGGCCCTGTGGAGCGCGTCGAACATCGCGCCGGTGCAGGCGTTCATGCGCTCGGGCCGATCGACGGTGATCGTGCCGATCCCGTCCTCGATCGCGACCTTCACGTTCGGATGCGGGTTCTCGGTCATCGTCACTCCTGCACGGTCTTCTTCATGGCGGCGAGCGGGTCGGCCTTGAACGACTGCACCGACGCCTGATGGCCGGCGAGCGCCTGGAACTCCTGGCCGGCACGCATCGCGGCGCGGCCACCCTCGACGTCGAACTGCCGGTGCACCATCCGCTTCACGATCTGCGACAGATCGGGGGCGACGCCCGCGATCCGTTCCGCGACGGCCAGCACCTCCGCCTCGAGCTGATCGGCCGGGTACGAGCGGTTCGCCCAACCACGCCGCATCGCCTCGATGCCGTCCATGCCGTCGCCCGTGAGCATCGTCTCCATCGCGTGGCGCATGCCCATCAACGGCTCGTGGTATTGCCAGTCCGGCGGCGACGCGACCCGCACGACCGGGTAGGAGATCTGGGCATCGTCGGCGACATAGACGAGGTCGCAGGCCGACGCGAGCTCGGTCGCACCGGCCATCGCGTAGCCGTGCACCTGGGCGAGGACGGGCTTGGCGAGATCCCAGATCTGGAACCAGCCATCGGTCGCCTGACGCGCCCACTGACCGTCGCCGGGCGCGGACGGGTAGGGCGGGTCCTCCATCAGCGGACTGCGGAGGTCGTAGCCGGACGAGAAGCACACGCCGGCCCCCCGGATGATCGAGACCCGGACGTCGTCGTCATGATCATGGGCGTGGAGGATGTCGAGGAGTTGCGCCCGCAGGGGTGTGGAGATCGCGTTGCGCTTCTCCGGTCGATTGAGGGTGACGTAGCGGACGAAGGGTGCGGCCTCCTCGACGGTCACCAGTTGTTCGGCCATCACTCCCCTCCCGTGTCCCGCGTGCCCGCCAGCTCGGCGGCGAGTTCGAGACCCTCGTGGGTCTCGGTGCGCACCGTGAGCCCGGTCACCCCGTCCGGGATCACGTCAGCCCAGCGACTGCGGATGCGATCCGGCGTGCCGAACAGCGCGCCGGCGTCGATGTACTCGTCCGGCACGGCGGCGATCGCCTCGTCCTTCTTCCCCGCGAGCCACAGATCCTGGATCCGCTGCGCCTCCTCGGGGAACCCGCGGCGCGCCATCGCCTCCTTGTGGAAGTTCTTGGACTCGCTGCCCATCCCCCCGACGTACATCCCGGTGAGCGGCTTCTTCGCGTCGATCGCGGACTGGACATCGTCGGTGATCTCGATGGCGATGCCGCCCATGATGTCGAAGTCGTCGGGGCGGCCCCCACGCCGGGCCCAGCCCTTCTCGAGGTTGGGGCCGTGGGTCTGCCAGCCGTCGTGGCCGTAGCCCATCGGCAGCCAGCCGTCGCACACCTCGGCGGCAAGCGCCGTGTTCAGCGGCGCGCCGGCGGCGATCCAGATCTCGATCGGGCCAGCCGGATGCAGGATCGACTTGAGCGCCTTGCCCTGCCCGATCGAGCCCGGTCCCTCGTAGGGCAACGAGATCTCGGCGCCGTCGTGGCTGACCGGCTCCTCCCGCGCGATCACCTTGCGCATGATGGCGACATAGTCACGGAGCCGGTTCACCGGCGAACCCCACGGCACGCCGTACCACCCCTCCACGATCTGGGGACCGGACACGCCGAGCCCGACGATCACACGCCCGCCCCCGGCCAGGGCATCGATGGTCATCGCCTGCATCGCGGTGGCGGCAGGGGTGCGCGCCGCGATCTGCACGATGCCGGTCGCGAGTTTGATCCGGTTGGTGTGCGCGGCGATGTAGGCGAGCGGCGTCATCGCGTCACAGCCGTAGGCCTCGGCGGTCCACACGGAGTGGTAGCCGAGATCCTCGATCAGCTTGATCGTGTCGATCGGGACGTCCAGTTTCGCCGCGCGGTAGAGGTCGAGTCCGTAGCCGAGCTTCATGGGCCGGAGGTTACGAGACGGCCGCCCAAACGTCAGATGTCGTGGGCAGCGGCCGGTAGGTTGCCGACGTGATCCCGCCACCGCGCGCCACCCGCGCCGAGTTCGACCGTGCCGACGAGACACCGCGCGCGTCCGAGCGCGAGTACGGCACGGGCATCTATCGGCGTCGCATCGTGGTGCGCCTCGACGGCGGGCATGCGTCCGGTGAGTTGGAGGACGACTTCCATCACTTCCGCGTGGCGATCGAGCACGATGGCGAGGTCGTGACCGGCGTCGACGGATCGGGCGTTCGGTCGCCCTGGACGATGTGCCTGACAGCCGGCGACCCGTTGCAGGCGGTTACGGGGCGCACGCTGGCGGTCGGGCCGCTCGCCCTCGGCGGGCTCGATGCCAAGCAGAACTGCACCCACATGTTCGACCTCGCCAGCCTTGTCGTCACCCACGCGGCTCGCGGTGTGGAGGGCGATCGCCAGTACGACATGGCCGTCGACGACCCGGATCCCGACACGGCCGACCGTCATGCCCGCCTGTGGCGCGACGGCGCGCTCCTCCTCGATTGGCACCTCCGCGACCGCGAGGTGCTTTCACCGGACGAGTGGCGCGAGGCCCCGTTGTGGTCCGGCTTCATCCCCTGGGCGGACGCCCATCTCGATGCCGAGGTTGCGGAGGCAGCCGTCGCCCTGCGTCGAGCGTGCGACATCAGCCGCGGCCGGCTCGGTGATCTCGACGAGATGGAAACGGCCGAGCCCCTGCTCGAGATGATGTCCGGCATCTGTCATGCGTTCCAACCCGCCAACGCGCCGCTCGCGATCCGGCGGAAGGGATCCGGCCGCGACTTCACCGACCACCCGGACCTGCTGCTCGCCGACTTCGACGCCCGCAACTGATGACGACGCCACGGTTGCTCGGCGACGGCCGTCGGCCGGTCGTACTCGCCCTGATGGCGACGATCGGCATCGCGTCCTACAACAACCTCTCCGTCGCAGCCGCCCTCCCCGACATCGGCGACGACCTCGGCAACATCTCCCTGCTGCCGTTCGTCATCACGGTCGAGCTGCTGACCTCCGCGGTCGCCGTCCTCGCCGCCGGTCCGATCGTCGACGGTCTCGGCGCCCGTCGCACGTTCCGGGCCGCCACGATCGGGTTCGTCGCCACATCGATCCTCGTGGCGGCGGCGCCCACGATGCCGATGCTCGTCGCCGGTCGTGCGATCCAGGGCGTCTTCGCCGGCGCGATCATGACGGTCGGCGTGGCCACCATCGGCCTGGCGATCCCGATGGCGTTGCGGCCGCGGGCGTTTGCCCTCACGTCGGCGATCTGGGGCGTCATGGGCGTGGCCGGGCCGGCCATCGCCGCGGTCCTGGTCTCCACCGTCGGCTGGCGGGGCATCTTCCTCGTCAACATCCCCGTGACGGTCGTGGCGGCCATCGCCGGTTGGCACCGGATCCCCGACCGTCACGCCAACGCCACCCAGCAGCGCTTCGACGGACGCGGCATCGCGCTCGTCGCCGCGATCACGACGGCTGCGCTCGCCCTCGCGTCGTATCAACCGGTGGTGATCGCGGCCGGGCTCGCGGTGATCATGGTGACGGTGCCGCTCTACGTCCGCCGGAGTCGTCGCACCGCCCACCCGGTCGTGCGCATCCCCCACCTTCTCGACGCCCGCTATCGCACCGTCCACCTCACGTCCATGGCGGTTCTCGCCGGCGGCGTGGGGGCGAACTCACTGCTGCCGCTCTACCTGCGAACCGTGCGCGGGCAGAGCAACTCCGCCGCCGCGTTCAGCGTGTTGTTCCTGACCATCGGCTGGTCCACGAGTGCCTGGATCTCGAGCCGTCTCCAGGACCGGTTCGCCGCGGAGTGGGTGTCGCTGCTCGGCGCGGTCATCGCCACGCCCGCGGCCATCGCCACCGCGCTCATGATCCACCTCGAGGCGTCGCTCGAGCTGATCTATGCCGTCTTCTTCTGGCTCGGGGCCGGGGTCGGCATGGTGACCTCGACCGGCGCGGCCCTCCTCCAGTCCCGCACCCGCGAGGACGAGATGGGGCGGCTCACCGGCGCCCATCAGTTCCTCCGCACCCTCGCCATCACGTTCGGGATCGCGATCGTGGGTGCCGTCACGCTGGCGGTGGTCGACGCCCGGGTCGGCGATGTCGAGGTCGTGCGGGACCTGCTGTCCGACGACGACGTGATCGTGAGCGCGGAGATCCTCGAGTCCATCGGCGACGGCTTCGCGATCGCCATCGCCGCGATGGCCGTGGTGGTCGCCACATCGCTGCTCAGCGCGGTTCACCTCGTGCGCCATCGGGGCCAGGAGGTAGCCTCCGCTCCGTGAAGGCGCTCCGCTTCAGTCGCAAGGAAGGCCGCTACGCCGCGGCGATGGTCGCGTCGCGATTCCGGCCCGGAGCAGGAGCATCCGTCGGGCCGCTCGACCTCGTGGACGACGACCCGCCGGACCTGCCCGACGAGGGCTGGCACCGCGTCTGGCCGCGGCTCACCGGCATTTGCGGCAGCGACCTGTCGACGATCGACGGCCACGCCTCGCGCTACTTCGAGGACTTCGTGTCCTTCCCGTTCGTACCCGGCCACGAGATCGTCGGCGACATGGCCGGCGGCCGCCGGGTTGTCATCGAGCCGGTGCTCGGCCACGCCGCCCGCGGCTTCCCGCTCCCCTTCGAGGGCGCGGCCCCGGCTGACGGCAACGACTACCGCCATCTCACCTGCGGGCATCTCGAGCCGGGCATCCAGACCGGATTCTGCGAGAGCACGGGCGGCGGTTGGTCCACGGAGTTCGTGGCCCACGGGAGCCAGCTCCACGACGTTCCCGAATGGATGAGCGACGAGCTCGCCGTCACCCTCGAACCCGTCGCCGGCGGCATCCACGCGGCCTTGCGCGCTTCGGTGAGCGACGGCGACACCGTGGCCGTGATCGGCGCGGGGCCGATGGGCCTGGTCACCGTGGCGGCGCTGCGCCACTTCACCGACCCGGGCTCGATCATGATCGGCGCGAAGTACCCGGTGCAGCGCTCGCTGGCCGAGGAGTTCGGCGCCGACGTCGTCACCGCCCCCGGCGAGCTGGACCGCGCCGTGCGGCGGGCGACCAACTCGTTCATGATCGGCACCCGCCTGTCGGGCGGAGCGGACGTCGTGATCGACGCGGTCGGCTCCGAGGAGTCGATCGCCCAGGCAATCGGTCTCTGCCGACCCCGCGGCCGCGTGGTCATGCTCGGCATGCCCGGCGTGGTGGGCGTCGACCTCACCGCCCTTTGGCACCGCGAGACCGAGCTGGTCGGCACCTACACCTACGGCACGGAGACCACGAAGGACGGCCGCACGGCGACGAGCTTCGAGCTGGCATTCGAGCTGGCGGGCAAGGTGCCGTTCGACAAGATGCTCTCGGCCACCTATCCGCTCGACCGCTACCGCGAGGCGTTGGAGCACGCCGCGAGCGCCGGTCCTCGGGGCGGCGTGAAGATCGCATTCGACCTTCGGGACGAGAAGCGGCGGGGCCTCCCCGAGGAGTAGTGGCGCGAGGAAGTGGACGTGAGGTCGTGTCCGCGGCCCGCGCCCGCCAGAATGGTCGGATGCCCGACACCGACTCCGCGCCGAAGCTCGACGACGAGACCACCGCTGCGCTGACCCTGTACAACGAGTACGTCGAAGCCGACCGCGAGCGCACGCAGCGCGAGAAGCGGGTCAAGAAGGCCGAGCGGGCGAAGGACGAGGCCGCCGCGGTCGTCAAGAAGGTGTCCGAGCGGGGCTCGGCCGAGGAGAAGGCCGAGGCCGAGACCGCCTACCGCGAGGCCACCGACAAGTGGAAGAAGCTGCGCGACGGCGAGGAGCCCGAGGAGACCCCGGCGCCGGTTCCCGAGGCCGCCGCTGAGGAGGCCCCCGCAGAAGAGGCTCCGGCCGAAGAAGCATCGGCGGACGAGCCCGACGAGGTCGACGAGGGCGCCCCGATCGAGGCGAGCACCGACGACGCACCCGCGGAGACAGCACCCGCGGAGGCCGCTCCCGCCGAACCACCGGCCGCCGAAGAAGAGTGAGCCCGGCGCCGGTGGTCAACGAGACCGACCGGCAGCGCTACCGCGACGACGGTGTCGTCGCTCTGCGCGGCGTCCTGCCGATCGCGCTCATCGAGTCGATGGCCGCGCCCGTCGAACGGGCACTCGCGAACCCGGACACGACGACCGACATGACCGAGCTCGGCGCCGCCCTCGGCGGCGATGCGC
>BQJV01000148.1 GCA_021604885.1 Acidimicrobiales bacterium | reverse complement strand
GGCGTCGAGCCGATCCGTCGTCCAGCCGTCGGCCGGCGCGCGCAATTCGATCGACGTGACGCCGCGCTCCAGCTCGGCGACGATCGCCGCGGCACACGCATCCGAGCCGCCGTCGTGGACCTGCCGGACGTCCCACCCGTCGGCCAACCGTGTCGTGGACGCGGCAGCGGGAACCGGCATCGGGGCGGCATCCGCCGCCGTGTAGAGCGGCTGGATGTCGAGCCCGTCGCGGGTCGTGCCGACCAGCACCTTGTCGAACGGTTTACCGCGCAGGACCTTCTCCACCGCGTCGACCCAGTCAGCCCGGTCGGGGGTCGGAAACTCCGCGGCGAGGTCGAGATCAGTCACACCGTGACGGTACCGGCGCGCCCGCGTGAGCGTCGATCCGGGCAGAACTGTGCCGTTTGGCACAGGGTTCGCGGCGAGCGCTATCGTCTGCGGCGGCCGACCGGGTGGCCGAAGTTTCATCCCGCTGGAGGGGTCCGAATGTCGAAGAGAATCCTGTTCCGATGGTTGTCTGCCGTTCTCGCCCTGGGCCTCATGGCTTCGGCCTGCGGCAGCGATCGTGATGACGCCGCCGTCGGCACGACCACGACGGCCGCTCCGACGACGACACAGGCACCGGACGGCGGCGGCGGCGAGACCACGACCACGACCGAAGCCGCCGAAGCCGACCCATGCGAAGGCGTGACGCTCGAAGCCACCGAGATCGGCGTGAGCGAGGACACCATCAAGGTGATCATCATGGCCGACGTCGACTCGCCGCTCGCCCAGGGCCTGTTCCAGGGTTCGGTCGACGGCGTCATGGCCTGGGCCGAGAAGGTGAACGCCGACGGCGGCTTGGCTTGTCGCGAGGTGGAGGTCGAGTTCCACGACACGAAGCTCACGCCGGCCACCACGGTGGAGGGGTTCCTGAAGGCCTGTGAGTCCGCGCTCGCCCTGGTCGGCACCACGGTGCTCTTCGCCCTCGACACGAGCGACCTCAACACCTGCGACGACCAGGCCGGCAACCCCATCGGTGTGCCCGACATCGGTTACATCACGACCGAGGTCGCCCACCAGTGCTCGCCGAACAGCTTCCTGCTCAGCCGGCCCGGTGCCGAGTGCCCGTACGAGGGCGGACCGCGCGACTACACCGCAGCGGTCGGCGCACCGGCCGTGCTGGCCGAGAACCTCGGCGTCGACTTCAACGGCGTCTTCATCGTCCCCGGCGACCTCCCGTCGACCATCGCGTCAGCCGTGCCCCAGACCGCCGCGCAAGAGGAGATCGGCGTGACCTGGGACGGCGTCTTCGGCGTGTCCGGTTCGGCCACCCAGACCGAGTTCGGACCGTTGGTCACCACGATGCGAGACAACAACTCGAACTTCGTCTACAACGGCTCGAACGATCAGGCCATGCTCAAGCTGAAGCGTGAGGCCGCGCTCCAGGACCTCGACGTCGACGCGGTGACCTGGCTGTGCTCGCTCTCGTGCTACACGCCGGCGTTCATCGAACAAGGCGGCGGCGACGCCGAAGGCGTCTACGTGTGGAGCTTCTTCGTGCCCTTCGAGGAAGCCGACACCAACGAGGAGCTCGGGACGTTCATGGACAACATCGGCACGGACTTCCCGCCGGCGTGGGCCGCCGGGGCATGGATCGACGGCCTGCTGTTCGAGGACGCAGTCAACGCCATCGTCGACCGAGACGGCCCCAACGGCGTCACCCGCCAGGCGGTGATCGACGAGCTCACCACGGTCACGACCTTCGACGCCGGCGGCTGGTGGTCCACCACCGACTTCACCACGACAAACACCATCGGTTCCTGCTTCATGGTGATGCAGGTCCAGGACGGTGAGTACGTGCGGGTCCACCCCGAGGAGCGGGGCACGCTCGACTGCTCGATCGACGCCGTCGCGGTGACGGCCGACCCCGACGCCTTCGCGCTCGACTGATCCCACCTTCGTGACCTTCGGCCGAATCCGGACATCGCTCCTCGTCGCCTTCGGTGCCGCCCTTGCCTCCTTGGTGATCCTGTACTGGAGGTACGGGGCGGACACCGAGGTGAGCGGCGAGAAGATCGTCATTGCATCCGTCATCGGTCTGGCCACCGGGTCGCTCTACGCGCTGTCCGCAACCGGACTCGTCGTCGTCTACACGACGACAGGCATGTTCAACTTCGCCCACGGCGGGATCGGTGTGTTCTGCGCCTTCGTCTACTGGGAGATCGTGGAGAACGCCGATGGGCTCGGGCTGCCCCCGGGGCTCGGTCTCGCCGTGGTCGTGTTGCTGGTCGCTCCTCTCCTCGGGATCCTGATCGACCTCATCCTGATGCGACGGCTCCGCACCGCACCGCTGGTCGTGCAGTTGATGGTGACCGTCGGCTTGATGGTGTTCCTGCTCACCCTCGCCAACCAGATCTGGCAGGCCGACCAGATCCGCGGGGTCAAACCACTCATCGACCGGGCCGAGGGATTCAACATCGGCATCTCGCGAGTGCCCTACTACCGGTTCGCCAACCTGGTGATCGCCGGCGTGATCGCGGTGTTCCTCCGCATCCTGCTGTTCCGCACCCGCACCGGCGTCGCCATGCGAGCGGTGGTCGACAACCGGGAGCTCACCTCCCTCACCGGCGCCCGCCCGGGCCTGCTCTCCGGCTTTGCGTGGGCGCTCGGCTCGTCGATGGCGGCCTTGGCCGGAATCCTGGTCGCACCCGACATCGAGTTCAACCCGGCCAATCTCAACTCGCTGATGCTGATCGTGGCGATCTCCGCCGCCGCCTTCGGACAGGTCCGCAGCCTGCCGCTGACCGTGGTGGGCGGCCTCGTCATCGGCCTCCTCGAGAGCCACTATCAGCAATGGATCTCGCTCGGACCGGACTTCACGTTCGCCAATCGAGCCATCGCGCCGATCGTGTTGTTCCTCGTCGTGTTGGCGCTCCCGCAGGCCCGTCTGTCAGTCGGCCGCGTCAGCACCAACCTCCGGCCGATCGAACGGACCACCAGGGTGTGGGAGGGCGCGTTCGGCGCGGTGGCGCTCGTCGTGCTCGCGTATGTCCTCGCCAAGGGCTGGTTCCATTTCGGGGTGTGGGATCCCGGAGAATGGAGTTCCACCGGCCTCAACAAGGGCACGTCGGCGATGGTGCTCGCGCTCATCGGCTTGTCGCTCGTCCCGCTCACCGGCTGGGCCGGCCAGGTCAACTTCGCGCCACTCGCGTTCGCGGGCTTCGGCGCCTTCCTGTGGCTACGCCTGGGACTCTGGTTCGGCCTGCCGGACACCGGCGGCACCGGCAACCTCGTGTGGTTGCCGCTCATCGGTCTCCTGTGTGCGCCCCTCGGTGCGCTGGTCGCCGTCTTCGCGGCCCGCCTGAGCGGCCTGTACCTGGCCCTGTCGTCGCTCGCCTTCGCACTCATCATGGCCAATGTGGTGTTTCCCCACCCCCAGGTGCTCCCCCGAGTCCACACCTTCCAGAGCCTCTACCTCGATGTGGGCTTCGCCCGTCAGGACTTCGACACCCGATTCAGCTTCTTCATGCTCCTCATCGTGATGTTCGCCCTCGGGATGTTCGCCCTGATCGTGTTGCGCCGCAGCCGCTTCGGGCGTCGTTGGGTCGCGATGCAGGACAGCCAGGCGGCGGCTGCCACCGTCGGCGTCAACGTCGTCTGGACCAAGGTCGTCGTCTACGCCACCTCGGCCTCGATGGCCGGCATGGCAGGCGTCTTCTGGGCCACCAGCCTCTCATCGGTCGACATCCGCAGTTTCGACCTGCTCGCCGGACTCACCATCGTCCTCCTCATGGCCGCGGCGGGCATGTCGTTCCCGGTCGCCGGCTTGTTCCTGTCGTTCCAGGTCGTCTTCGAGGGGTTGGCCGAACGGCTCGAGCAGACCGAGAACGTCGAGTTTCTCGTCTGGCTGCTCAAGGACTTCTTCGCCAAGTTCGGGCCCGGTCTCCTCGCCATCGGCATGGTCGTCAACCAACGCGGCGCGATCTTCGAGATGGGCAAGGGGTTCGCGCCGATTCTTCCGTGGCGCAGGGACGCCCGCGAGGAACTCGCGGCCGAGAACGCCCGCAAGCGGGTCACCGAAGTCGGCGGCCTCGGCCTCACCGAGCCCTTCACGAGCGAAGCGATCATCGCGCTCGATACCCAACTGGGCATCGTCGACGACGTGACCCCCACTGCCGGGTATCACCACGGAGTGTCCCGTGCCTGACGCCGTCCTCGAGGCCATCGACATCGACGTTCGCTTCGGCGGCCTCCAAGCCCTCTCCAGCGCCGGGGTGACCGCCGACGCGGGCACGATCACGGGGCTCATCGGACCCAACGGCGCCGGGAAGACCACGCTGTTCAACGTCATCACCGGGCATCAGCACGCCAACGCCGGCGATGTTCGCCTTCTGGGGCGCAGCGTGGCGAAGTACGGCGTCCACCGGCGCGCCCAACTCGGCCTGTCCCGCACCTTCCAGAAGCTCGAGGCGTTCAATTCCCTCAGCGCCCGCGACAACGTGTTGGTCGCCGCCGAGATGCACTCCGGCGTGCGAGCTGCCGCCAGACAATCCGACGAGATTCTCGAGCGAGTCGGACTCGCCGAGGTCGCCGACATCACCGTCGGCACGCTGCCCACCGGCACCGCCCGACTGGTCGAACTCGCTCGCGCCCTGGCCGCCCGCCCCCGCGCACTCCTGCTCGACGAGGCCTCCTCCGGGCTCACCGAGGAGGAGACCGCCGCAGTGGGCAGCCTGCTGAAACAGCTGGTGGACGAGGATGGGCTCGCCGTTCTTCTCGTCGAACACGACATGAGCTTCGTCATGAACACGTGCAGCCACATCCACGTCCTCGACTTCGGTCAGATCATCGCCGTCGGCTCCGCCGACGAAATCCAGAACGATCCGGCCGTGCGGTCGGCCTACCTCGGGACCGGCTCGTGACCCCGCCGCTTCTCGAACTCCGCGGCGTGCGAGCCGGCTATGGCATCATCGACGTACTCCACGGCGTGGACCTCATCCTCGAACCCGGCACCGTGCTCGCACTGCTCGGGCCGAACGGGGCCGGCAAGAGCACGACGCTCGCCGTCGCCAGCGGGCAGATCCAACCCAGCGGCGGGCAGCTCCTCATCGGCGGTCGCGAGGTGAACGGCGCCAAGCCGGACGCCCTCGCCCGCGCCGGTGTCTGTCTCGTGCCCGAGGGCCGCGGCATCTTCCCCAACCTCACCGTGGCGGAGAACGTCCGCATGATGACGTTCAGTGGCACGTCCTACAGCGACGTGTCCGATCGGGCGTACGAACTCTTTCCTCGCCTCGGCGAACGCCGGAAGCAGCTGGCCGGAACTCTCTCCGGCGGCGAGCAGCAGATGCTGGCGATGGCCCGGGCGATGGCCACGAACCCGGCACTGTTGATGCTCGACGAGCTCTCGATGGGGCTCGCACCGATCATCGTGGAGGAGCTCTACGGGCAGGTCGCACAGCTTGCGGCCGGCGGTCTCTCGATCCTGATCGTCGAGCAGTTCGCGCAAACCGTCCTCGGCGTGGCCGACTCAGCCGCCATCATGCTTCACGGGCGGGTCACCCGAACGGGCCCGCCCGCAGAGATCGCCGAAGAACTCACCGCCGCCTATCTGGGCATCGAATCCGGAGGACCATCATGACCGAAGAGACCAGCCCCCGACTCCAGGAGTTCCAGAGTCAGGTGAACGACCTGCGCCTGACCGGCGGAAAGGCCAACCCGGAACGCATGGCCATCCGCGTGTCGGTGGTCATGTTCGTCGCCGCGATCGGTCTCGCCCTGGCGGCCTACTTCGGCTCGACCTCGGCCGACAACCCGCTCGACCAGACGGAGCTCGTGATCCTCGGCACCGTCTGTGTGGTGCTCGCAATCGGGGCGGCCGCGCTGTTCGTTCGGGCCAGCCTCACCCGCTACTTCCGCTACTGGCTCATCCGCCTCGTCTACGAGGACCGGGCCAACACCGATCGGCTCATCGACGCGATCAAGGAAGCGGACTGACGTGGCCATGCCCGAAGACATCGGCGCGATCGACTGCATGATCTCGTTCCCGGCGGCCGATTTCACCCAGTACGACTTCATCCGCCAGCAGCTCAAGGACAGCGAGTCGACCGACTTCGAGTTCCCCGTCGAGTACATGTTCAAGGGGGTCCCCAAGGAGCTCTACGGCAGCGACGATCCCATCGCCCTCACGCTCGGCGAGATGGACAAGTACGGCATCGAGATCGGGCTGATCGGCTGCGAGGGCGAGGTCTCGCAGAAAGCGCTCTCGGATCATCCCGACCGCTTCATCGCCCAGAGCAATGTCGACCCGAACGACGTCGTGGGGGCCGTGCGCAAGATCCGCCGGGAGCACGACGAGTTCAACACGCGCTCTGTGGGTGCCTTCCCGGCCGGTTGTGTTCCGCAGGTCGCGATCGACGACCCGAAGTTCTACCCGGTCTACGCGACCTGCTGTGAGCTCGATCTTCCGATCTTCGTGTGTGCGGGTGTTCCCGGGCCACGGCTGCCCATGTCGCCCCAGCACGTCGAGCGCATCGACCAGGTGATGTACGACTTCCCGGAGCTCACCTTCGTGACCCGCCACGGATGTGAGCCGTGGGAGGACCTCGCCGTGAAGCTCATGCTGAAATGGCCGGGCCTGCACTACTCGACGTCCGCGTTCGCGCCGAAGCACTACCCCCAGGCGATCATCGACTACGCGAACACCCGCGGCGCCGAGAAGGTGCTGTACGCGGGCTACTTCCCGATGGGTCTGTCGATCGAGCGGATCATGACCGAGATGCGGGACGTGCCCTTCCGCGACCATGTCTGGGAGCCGTTCCTGCGCGGCAACGCGGCACGGCTGCTGAAGCTCGACTGAGCCGGATCAGAAGTCGCCCAGACGGCCGGCGATGGGCGCATCCTCGGGGTTGATGTCCTCGAGCTCGCGCCGCGCCGTCTCCGGGTAGAGGAACGCCACCATCGCGGCGACGACCAGCGCGCCGATGCCGAGCAGGGCGATTCCCCGCCCCAGTCCGCCGTACCGATCATCGAGACGGCCGGCGATCACGAGCCCGAGCGCGGACCCGGTGACGGTCACCGTCGTGATGATCGCGTTGGCCCGACCTCGCAGCTGCGTCGGGAACAGCTCGGGTCCGTACACGCCGAGGGCGGGAACCGCGGCCGCGCTGAAGATGATGGTGATGACCGCGAGACCCCACATGCCGATGCCGTCCGTGTGGTAGGTCGCGACCATCGCCGCACCGCCGACGAGGATGCTGACGGCTCCCACGCGGCGGCGTCCGAATCCCTCGGCGAGCCGCCCCCCGATGACGATCCCGAGAATGCCGGGAAGCGATGTCGCCATGCGGAACAACGAGATGGTGCCGGCGGATAACCCCCGCTCGTCCTTCAGGAAGTCGTTCAGCAGCTGGTGGGCCGGGGCCTGGAACGAGGCGTGGATGAAGCCCGCCGTGCCGAGGAGGAGCAGCCTGTTGCGGAAGTGTCGGCGGGCCTCGGGTTGTCG
>BQJV01000147.1 GCA_021604885.1 Acidimicrobiales bacterium | reverse complement strand
GCTCCTTCATGTCCTCGAGCATGTTGAGGATCTGCGCCTGGACGGACACGTCGAGCGCGCTCACCGGCTCGTCGCAGATGATCACCTTCGGGTCGAGCACCAGGGCTCGGGCGACCGAGATCCGCTGGCACTGGCCGCCGCTGAACTCGTGGGGCTGACGTTCGCCGGCGACGCGCGGGTCGAGGCCGACCGCTTCGAGCATCTCGTCGACGCGGCTCTCACTGAAGGCGCCCCGGTTGCCCCAGACCTCGAGACCTTCGGCGACGACGTCGCGGACCTTCTGGCGCGGGTTGAGCGACGCGATCGGGTCCTGGAAGATCATCTGGATGTTCGGCCGGACCTGGCGCATCGCCTCGCCGTGCAGCTGGGCGAGGTTCTGCCCCTCGAACTCCACCACGCCCGACGTCGGACGGGGCAGCTGGATGACCGCCTTCGCGGTCGTGGATTTGCCGCAACCGGACTCGCCCACGAGGCCGAGCGTCTCGCCCTCGGCGACGTCGAAGCTCACGTCCGACACGGCATGGACGGTACGCCCACGACCGGCGGGAAACTCGACGACGAGGTTCTCCACCCGCAGGATCACATTGGGATCGTCGCGCAGGTGCGCGGTTCCACTTCCGGCCATCAGCTGACTCCTCCGGAGACGTAGCCCTCGATCTCGAGGCCGGCCGCCGTGGTGCCCGCGGCGACGTTGGACGCCAACGCCTCGCGCCCTCGGTCGGTGTTGGCCGGGAAGAAGCAGGCGAACTCGTGCATCCCGGCGACTCCCTGCACGGGAGGAACGCTCTCGAGACAATCGGCCTGCGCGAATCGACACCGGGGCGCGTAGGCGCAGGCGTCCGGCAGGTTGATCAGATCCGGCGGGCGGCCCGGGATCGGGGTGAGCCGGGTGTGGCTCGGCTGCGACACCTGCGGAATCGAGCGCAGCAGGGCGTCGGTGTAGGGATGGCGCGACTCGGCAAAGAGCTGCGTGGCCGAGGTGCGCTCCACAATGCGGCCCGCATACATGACGGCGATCTCGTCCGCACGGCCCGCGGCGACGCCGAGGTCGTGGGTGATGAGGATCATGCTCATCCCCTCCTCCGCCTGGAGGTCGCCGAGCAGGTCGAGGATGTGCTTCTGCACGGTCACGTCGAGCGCCGTCGTCGGCTCGTCGGCGATGAGAAGCCGCGGCTCACAGGCGAGTGCGATCGCGATCACGACGCGCTGACGCATACCGCCGGAGAGCTCATGCGGGTACTGGCGGATGCGCTGCGCCGGTGACGGGATGCCCACCTTGCCGAGGAGTTCGATGGCGCGCTCCGTGGCGTCCGCCCTGCTCATGCCGAGGTGGTACCGCATCGACTCGGTGAGCTGGGCGCCGATGCGCTTCACCGGGTTGAGCGACGTCATCGGGTCCTGAAAGACCATCGCGATGTCGACGCCCATCAGGTGTTTGGCCCGCGCCTTCGAGACGTTGCGGAGATCCAGGTCGTCGAAGCCGATGGTGCCCTCGATGGTCGCGGTCGACGGCAGCAGGTTCATGATCGTCCGCGCCGTGACGGACTTGCCGGAGCCCGACTCACCGACGATCGCCAGGGTCTTGCCCTGCTCGAGGGTGAAGTCGACGCCATTGATAGCCCGAACCATGCCGCGCGGACTGTCGAACGTGACCCGGAGGTCCTCAACCCGCAGAAGGGGCTGGTCGGATGGAGCGTCGTCCGATTCAGTGAGCGGTGGCGCGTCGGTCACAGGAGGGCCTCTCGGATGTCGAGCTTGCGGACGAGCGAGTCGCCCACCCAGTTCAAGGCGAGCACCGTGAGGAAGAGGACCAACGACGGCGCCATCGCGATGTGTGGTGCGTTTTGGAGGTCGAGCGTGCCTCTGCCCTCGTTGATGATCTTCCCCCATGTGTCCTCGGGGATGGATCCGCCGATCGCCGCGAGACCGGCCTCGACGACGATGGTGATGCCGAGGGCGAGGAAGGCGAAGGAGACGAGCGCGGGCACGACGTTGGGGAGCACGGTCCGGAAGAGAATGCGCCCGTTCTTGGCACCGATCACGCGGGCTGCCTGGACGAACTCGCGTTCACTCCATTGGAGCGAACTGGCGCGCACGATGCGCGTGATCGGCGGGATGGCGAGGATCGAGAGTGCGCCGATCAGACTCGTCCGGCTCTGTCCGCCGGAGTTCGCCCGCAAGGCGGCGACGAACAGGACGAGGACCAGGGCCGGGACCGCGAAGATGATGGTCGTGGCAGCGCTGATCAACGAATCGACCCAACCGCGGAAGTAGCCGGCCACGAGGCCGAGCAGACCACCCACGACCATGCCGATCGCCGTGGCGATGCCACCGATCATCAAGGACTCTCGACCGCCGCTGACGACGCGGGCGAACATGTCCCGGGTGAGCGCATCGGTGCCCATCCAGTGGTCGCCCGACGGGCCCGACTTGATGCCGGAGCTCGCGTTCAGCGTGCCCGGATCCTTGACGAACCAGAGCCAGTCGCCGAAGAAGCACACGAAGATGACGAGCACGAGCCAGCCGACGGCGAGCCGATAGCCGAGCTCGCCCTTGCGCCGTTTCGGGCCGGCCGGCACACCGCCATCGGGTATGACGAGATGATCGCCGGCTCCGGTGGTGCCGTCACTCCGACTGATCGCGGTCATCAGCCCTTACTCCGTTCGACTCGGACCCGTGGGTCCACGACGCCATAGAAGAGGTCCACCGCGAGGTTCGCGAGGACGAAGATCGTCGCGATCAGCGCCACGAGGGTCTGCACGACGATGAACTCGCGACCGAGGAACTTCGAGACGAGGTACGAGCCCATGCCGTCGACGTCGTACAACACCTCGACGATCACCGCGCCGTTCACGAGCTGCGCGACGTTGAGACCGGCAACCGTGAGCAGGGTGAGCGTGGACGGCCGCAGGACGTGACGCAACAGGATCGTGCTGGGCGGCATGCCCTTGGCCTTCGCGACATTGACGAAGTCCTGCTGGAGGTTCTGGATCATGTCGGCCCGCAGCAGCCGGAGATAGACCGGCGAGAGCGAGAGGCCGATGACGACCGACGGCAGCCAGAGCGACTTCACATGGTCGAACAGACCCTCACTGGGTGGCGTGTAGCCGCTGAGGTCATACAGGTTCCAGCGGATCGCGAACAGCCACTGCCCGACGATCGCCAACACGACGACCGGCACCGACAGCAGGAAGAACGCGGAGGCGCTGACGAGCTGGTCCTGCGCGGCCCCACCCCGCAAAGTCTGTATGACGACCGTCGCGAAGATGGCCAGGAGGATCAAGGTGAACACCGAGGTGCCCAGCGCGATGCTCACCGCGACGATGCCGCCCACGATGGCGAAGGGCAGCCACGTGGGGATGTTCCGCTTGGCTTTTCGGCCCGCCATGTAGGCAGCCCAGATCCCGCCCGGCACCGCCACGCCGAGCGCAACCACCTGGCTGTAGAGGAAGAGGAAGCCGGTCGGTGGGAAGCGTTGCTTCAGATCGTCCCAGACCGTGCGGCCATTCACATAGCTCTCGCCGAGGTCGCCGCTGATGAAGTTGGTGCCCCAGTCCGCGTATCGGACGAACACGTTCTCGCCGACCTTCAGGTCGACCTCGCACTTGGCGACGAGCTCGTCGGACGTGAGTCCGCCCGTCGCCACGATGCAGGGGTTGCCCGGGAGCAGCGTCTGCATCCAGAACGTGAGGAAGGTGACGACGATGAGGATGACGACCGCCTGAGCGAGCCGGGTGAGTGCGTACTTCACCCGACTCCCTCAGTACTCGCGATCGCAATCATCCTCATCGCCGTCCCCCTCACGTGATGGTGTCGCTCAGCCCTGAGCGATGAACACTTCGTCGAACGACACGCGTCCGGCGATGACCGACATCGAACGGCCGCCGTCAGGCAGCGTGGTCGAGCCGAGGCCGTACACGTTCTCGTTCATGACCTGGGTCCACTCGGTCCAGTTCAGCCAGATGTTGTGCACATGGTCGGCGAACTCGCGGTTGATGTCCTCCGCGATGCTCGCCAACTCAGCCGGGTCACGGGTTGCATTCGTGGCATCCAGCCCGGCGTTGATGTCGGGGTTCGAGATGCGACCGAAGTTGGCGATCGCCAGTGCGCCCACCGGCCCACCGTGGTCCTCGTGCCACCAGACGTCTTCCGAGCCGGGCGAGATGGCGCCGTGGTTGCGCCACAGGAACACCTGGAAGTTGCCCAGGAGCGCCTGCGTGATGAAGTTGCCCTGCTCGATGGTGACGACCTCGGTGTCGATCCCACAGTTGTCGGACCACATGCCCGTGATCAGATCTGCGGTGATCACATTCGCCGGGACCGGCGTGGTGCCGTACTCGATGGTCGGGATGTCACCGATCTCGTCGAGCAGCGCACGACCCGCTTCGGGATCGAACTCCGGGAAGCCGGTGTCGGCGAGATAGCCGGCGACGCCCGGGGCGAACGGTCCGTTGGCAATCTCCGACGCCGGAGCACGCAGCTGCTGGTAGACGGAGCGGTCCATGCAGAGGGCCAGGGCCCGCCGTACACGCTCGTCGTCCATCGGCGCCTGCGCGTTGTTGATCAGGAGATAGGTCGTCTCACGGAACTTGGTCTCGGGGACCGTTCGGTAGTTGGCGAGCCAGAATTCCTGGTCCTCCGAGAAGGAGCTCATGTTGATGTCGACGTCACCCGACTCGACCGCGTTCAGGCGGGCGTCCTTGTCGGGAATCGGACGGAACACGATGCCGTCGAGGAACGGCAGCTGGTTGCCCGCCTCGTCCGAACGCCAGTAGTCCGGGTTGCGCTCGGCGACGAACTCCACGTCGGGGTTCCACTCGACCTGCACGAACGGGCCGGTGCCGATCATGACCGTGGGATCGGCGTCCGCGGCCATCATCGCCGGGGCGCCCATGTAGCCGAGCTGGCCGGTGAGGCCCTCGATGATCTGCGACTGCGGCTTCTGGAAGGTCAGCTTGACGGTGAAGTCGTCGACCTTCTCGGCCGAGATCAGATCGACGAGCACCTGGCCGAGGATCGTGCCGGCCTGGCTGCGCACGAAGTTCGCGACCACGGCGTCGGCGTCGAACGCCTCGCCGTTGGTGAACGAGATTCCCTCACGCAGGAAGATGTCGACCTCGGTGAAGTCGTCGTTGAACTCGAAGCCCGTTGCGAGGAACGGGGCGGCGTTGCCGTCGGCGTCCTCGAGGAACAGGGGCTCCATGATCGAGCGCTGGATCCAGTGACACGAGATCGCGCACTGCTCGGTGGCGGGAAGCCAACCGGAGTTGGTCTCGGCTTCGAGGGCGATCGTGACGGTGCCGCCGTAGACCGGATCCGGATCGTCACCGGTGTTGTCCTGCTGATTCGGGTCGACCTCGTCGTCGCCGTCCGTGCCGTCGGTGCCGCCGGTGTCATCGCCACCGGTGTCATCGCCACCCGTATCGTCGCCGCCGGTGTCGTCGCCCGGGTCGGGTGTCTCGGTGCCTCCCCCGGAGTCGCCGTCGTCACCACAGGCAGCGGCGATCAGCGAGAACGCAAGGAGTGCGGCCAGGATCTTGGCCAGCAATCCGATATTGGATCGGGTGGTCATGGGGAACTCCTCCAGGGGGTTACCAACGGCGGTCGTGTGACTCGCGCCACAAGGTCTAGCACTGTGGTCCACGCAATGCAGATGGCGCAAGTATTCGAAACCAGAACTTCAAGCGGATTTCGGAACCGTGACGGCCCGACCGCTAAGGGTGCTGGCTGCTGACCGAGACGACCTCGCCGGTCATGTAGCTGGCGAGGTCGCTGGCCAGGAAAACCATGACGTTGGCGACCTCCCAGGGCTCCGCAGCACGGCCGAAGGCCTCACGCTCGGAGAGCTGGTCGAGGAGTTGCGCATCGCTCACCTTCTCGAGGAACGCATGCATGGCGATGCTCGGTGCCACCGCGTTCACACGGATGCCGAATTCAGCGGATTCGATCGCGGAGCAGCGGGTCAGCGCCATCACGCCGGCCTTTGCCGCCGCGTAGTGACACTGCTCGTCCTGCGCCCGCCAGCCGACGACGGACGCGTTATTGACGATCGAGCCCTCGATGCCGGCGTCGATCATGTGACGGAGCACCGCGCGGGTGCAGCGCATCGTGCCGTCCAGCGTGACGCCGAGCACGGCGCTCCACTGGTCGTCGGTCATGTCGACCAGCCGGACGGATCCGCCGAGGCCGGCGTTGTTCATCATCACGTCGATCCCGCCGAGACCGTCGACCGCAGCGGCGACGAGCGCCTCCACGTCCGCTTCGACCGTCACGTTGCAGATCTGGACGAGCGGGCGAGCGCCCGTCTCCTCCTCGAGCCGATCGGCGGTCTCGGCCAGGCGACGCTCGTGGATGTCGGAGATGAGCACGGACGCACCTTCGAGGAGCGCCCGCTTCGCCACGGCCGAACCGATGCCGGTGCCGGCCGCCGCGGTGACGACGACCCGCTTGCCCGCGAGCAGATTGCGTCCGTCGGGCTCCTGCGGAATCGTCGGCACGGTCAGCCCTGCTCTTCCTGCTTGGCCATGTCCGCCATCCGGCGCTCGAGATCCGTGATGAACGGGTTCGGCTCCTGGCCGACGGTGCTCGGCAGCATGTCGGCGATCTCCTGGGGCGACCACTGGTCACCGCCCGCCCACATGGTGCGGAGCTCCTGGGGCTGGTTCCACACCGAGATGCGACGGCCGACCACCGTGTAGATCTGGGCGTTCACGTCCCGGCCCTCGTCCGACATGAGGTAGATCGCCATCGGCGCGATGTCCTCCGGCTCGCCGGTCTCGATCTCGAACGGGACGTTCTCACTCATGCGCGTCTTGGCGACCGGGGCGATGCAGTTCGCGTTGATGGCCGGCCCGCCGCGGAGCTTGAGGCTGGCGGCGATCATCGCGGCGCTGCGGGTGAGGCTGACGATGCCGCCCTTCGCCGCGGAGTAGTTGGCCTGCGCGGTCGACGCGGTGAAGGCACCGGACGTGAAGCCGACCAGGGAACCGCCGGTGTCCTGCTTGCGCATGCGAGCGAAAGCTGCTCGGTAGACGTTGAAGTGACCCTTGAGGTGGACGGCGATGACGTGGTCCCACTCGTCCTCGCTCATGTTGAACAGCATCCGCTCGCGCAGCACCCCGGCGGGGCAGACGACACCATCGATCGTGCCCCAGTTGTCGCACGCTGCGGCCACGACGGCCTCGCCGATGTCGAACTCGCTGATGTCGCCGGCGACGGCCACGGCCTGTCCACCGGCAGCCTGGATCTCCGCAACGGCGGCGTCGGCCACCTCGCTCGACGGATCGCTGCCGTCCATCGAGACGCCATAGTCGGCGACGACGATGTTGGCGCCCTCGGCGGCCGCCGCCAGGGCGATGGCCTTGCCGATGCCTGCTCCGGCGCCGGTGATCGCGATGTTCTTGCCTTCGAGGAATCCGGCCACGGACCGCACGCTCCTGTGTCGAGAATGAGTGCCGTCGAGAAACGACGGCCCGACCCTACCGACCCCACTCCACCCCACCGCAACATCTGG
>BQJV01000146.1 GCA_021604885.1 Acidimicrobiales bacterium | reverse complement strand
AACAGCTGCTGGCGCACGGAAGCGGCGACGAAGCCCACCTCGTCGACGACCACGTCCGCGATGACCGGCTCACCGGCGAGTGTCGCGGTGCACGCGACCGACTGGGCGATGATCTCCGCCAGGAGATCGGGGCACGACACGTCCGTCACCAGTTCCGGGTCGTCGGGCCACACGAGCGCGGGCACCACATCGTGCACGCTGTCGACGTCCAGCGTCGGCGGCGCGGCCTCCGCGCAGGCGGCAAGCAGCACCACGAGCGCGATCAGGCAGCGAGCCACAGCACCAGGCCCGCCTGGCCGAGGTGGTACGTGACGTGCACGAGCACCCGTCCGCCGGGCGCCGGACCCACGAAACGACCCCACCCGAGCAGTGCGTCCGAGATCACGAAGAGCATGCCGCCGACGCCGGTGATCGCCACGGCGGTCCCCGCAGCCACGATCCCCATGGCGGACACCACGACGACATAGGCCGCGACCGCGATGACGATCGCTCGACCGTGCGGCCGCGCGCCGGCGAGAAGCTGCGGCACGACGCCGAAGCCCAGAGCCACGATCAGCAACCCGGCCGCGAGGGCCGGGCCGACCGTGAAGTCCGACGCGAGCGCGGCGACGTAGAGGAGATGGGCGACGAGGAACGACGCCAGACCGGCCTCGAAGCGGGCGTCCGGCGTCATCAGCACCACGTCACCGGCCAGCGATGCCCCGAGAGCCGCGATGATGATTCCCCGCTGGACGTTCGAGGCGCCGCCCGGGTCGATCTCGATCGCGAGCGCGACGCCGATCAGGCAGATGACGACCGCGGGCTTCGCGAGAAACTCGACGCCGAGCTTGTCCGTCGCGACAGACCACCAGTCGACGGTCGCGGCAAGGCCGGCGAACACGAGCAACACCACCGCCGCGGTCGTCATCGTCAGAGATCGGCCGCGAGGGCCTCGTCGTAGGAGACGCCCTGTTCGATGAGCGTCTTGTACTGCATGACGTGGCGAGGGCGGTTGAACCCGAGGACGCCCACGAGCCGACCCTCGCGGCCGTACAGCGCAGCGAAGCGCCGTTCCTCGACGGAGCCCGTCACGATCTGCATGTCGTCGTCCGGTCGGATCCGCCCAGCGAGCTGGAGCTTGCGGTCGTACTGATCGGACCAGAACCAGGGGACGGGCGTGAACGGTTCGGCGTCCTCGTCCGCCTGGAGCAGACGACGAGCGGCATGTCCACCCTGTTCGACGGCGTTGTCCCAGTGCTCGACCCGCATCACCTCACCGAATCGCTGGTTCGGCCAGCGGGCGACGTCGCCCGCTGCGGTCACGCCGGGGGCGGCGAGGCAGGTGGCGTCGCACACGACGCCGTTGTCGATCTCCAGGCCGGAACCCTCCAGCCACTCGGTGTTGGGGATCACGCCGATGCCCACGACGACGACATCGGCGTCGATCACAGAGCCATCGGACAGCCGCACCCGCTCGACGCGGCCGTCACCCTCGATCGCCTCGACCCCGACGCCGACGCGAAGGTCGACGCCGTGCTCCCGGTGGACGGCGGCGCACACTGCACCCATCTCGTCGCCGAGCACCCGGCCGAGCGGCTGGGGCAACGCCTCGACGAGGGTGACCTCGAGCCCGCTCTCGCGCGCGGTCGCGGCGACCTCCGCACCGATGAACCCGGCACCGACGACAACCACGCGCCTCGGGCCGGCGTCGAACGCGCGCCGAATCGCCAACGAGTCGTCGAGGCCACGCAGGACGAACACCCCGTCCAGGTCCTCGGTGCCGGGGAGCGTGCGGCACCGGGCACCCGTTGCGATGAGCAACCCGTCCACCTCGAGATCCGAACCGTCGTCGAGCGTCAGACGACGGCTCGCGAGGTCGAAGGCGGTGGCTCGGGTGCCCAGCCGGAACGTGAGGTCGTGGTCGGCGAGCTTCTCGGGCTTGGTGAGCGCAAGCCGATCCTCGTCCCAGTCACCCGCGAGGAACTGCTTCGAGAGCGGCGGACGGTCGTAGGGCGCGTGCGGCTCATCACCGATCAGCGTGATCGGCCCGTCGTAGTCCTGACGCCGCAGGGACTCCGCGGCGCGCAGCCCGGCCAGCGAAGCGCCGACGATCGTGATGTGACGCCGGGTCACTCCGCGATGGAGATGGCCTGCTTCGGGCATCGCTGCACGCACTCCTCGAGGGCCTCACGGCGATCCTCGCCGGGCTCCTCGTTGAGCACGTAGAGGAAGTCGTCGTCGCGGACCTCGAACAGATCGGGCGCGATCTGCATGCAGATTGCGTTGCTCTCGCAGAGATCGAAATCGACAACGATCTTCATGTGCGTCACCTTTCGTGCCTGTGGGCATCTGAAACAGGGCGCCCATCATGCCCCACGACCGGCGTCGGTGCGAACCCCTGCGCCCCGCGATCTGTGGTCATCCGTCGCACCTGGCGACGCGGGCGCGCTCGATGGTCGCTAGGTGATCGGCGACCGCCGGACGGAGCGCCACAGCCGCACGTTCCTCGAAGGACGCGTCCGGGCCGAGTGCGCCGACCTGACGGGCGACGACCGCCAGCGCTGCCGCGGCGTCCGCGTCCTCGCCGTCGAGCGACGCCGCGATCGCTTGCCAGCGCGACTCGCTGTCCGGCTGATCCAAGGAGGGAAGCTCGTCGCCGATTAGCTCGCAGGGGGACGCGCCATCGTCCGCACACGCGCCGAGGGCGACGAGGAGGAGTCCTGCCGTGATCCACACCACCACTCCCCGACGCATCCCGGCACCGTAGGCGGCACCGAGCGTGGTCGAAACGCGTCAGCCGAGCGCTGCGTCGTCGGTCGCGGTCAGCTCGAGCGAAACATCCCAGAGGCGCGCCGCGTCCTCGGTGGACTTCGCCTTGGCCGTGCGGCCGACCTTTCGCGGATGACCACGCATCTCGCCGATGCCGTCCGGCCCGTAGTAGTCGTCACCGACCACGCCGGGGGCGACCGCCGCGTGGAGTTGCGGCAGGGCGCCCATGGCCGCGGACTGCGACATCGTCGCGTTCATGACGGGCCGCATCACGCTGAACATCGTGCTCAGGATGCCGCCGGCGCTCTCCCTGCCGAGCTCGGTGCGGGACCCGCCCGGGTGCGCAGCCACCGCGATCGTGGGGTGTCCGCCGGCGGCGAGCCGTCGTTGCAACTCGGAGGTGAACAGCAGATTGGCGAGTTTGCTCTGCCCGTACGCGCCCCACGGGCTGTAGCGCTTGTTGCTCATGAGGTCGCCGAAGTTCATGCTGCCGAACTTGTGGGCGTTGCTGCTCACGCTGACGACGCGGCTCCCCTCGCCCGCGGCGAACAGCAACGGCAGCAGTGGCGCGGTGAGCGCGAAGTGGCCGAGGTGGTTCACGCCGAATTGCTGCTCGAAGCCCTGCGCCGTCTGACCCTTCGGTGTGGCCATGATGCCGGCGTTGTTGATCAGGAGGTCGAGACGGTCGTGCGCCGCCGCGAACTGCGCGACGGAGCCGGCGATCGAGTCGAGGTCGGCCATGTCGGTGAGGAGCACCTCGACCGAGCCGGTCGGCTCGAGTGCGTTGATCCGCTGCTCCGCGTCCGCGGCCTTCGTCGCGTTGCGACAGGCCATCACGACATGCGCCCCGTGCTCGGCGAGCGCGCGGGCGGTCTCGAACCCGAGCCCGCTGTTCGCGCCGGTCACCAGGGCGACCCGGCCCGACTGGTCCGGGATGTCGTCTTCGGTCCACTTGGTCATGGCGGACGGTACCGCGCGACTCAGCCCCGGTCGACGGCGATGCCCCAACGCTCGCGCACGGCCGCCTCGCGATCGGCGGGGATGTGCGACGGGTGGTGTGTACGGAGGATCTCGCAGGCCCGCTCGTGGGCGACGTCCATCGCCGACTTGCCCCCGGCCTCGATCCAGTTGTCCGGCGTGTCCCGATCGCCGATCTCCGGGTAGATGTACTCCTTCTGCATCAGCTCGAGGGTCTGAGCCGATCCGAGGAAGTGGCCCGGGCCGGCGATCACCTCGGCGATCACGTCGCAGGAGAGCGTCTCCTCGTTCACCTCGATCCCCCGCACGGTGCGATTGATCGAGCCGAGCATGTCGTTGTCGATCACGAGCGCCTCGTGCGAACACGACAGGAGCGACGCCAGCATGCCCGCGGACTCGTAGACGAGGTTCGCCCCGGCGTGCCCCGCGAGCGTGATGTTGATGCCCTTCTCGTAGCCCGCCTGGTTGTCCGGGATCTTGGAGTCGGACATCCCCGCTGCCACCCCCGAGGGCAGGCCGATCCAGTTCACGAGCTGGGCCGCCGCCGCGTTCAGCACGCCCTCCTCGCCCGAGCCTCCCGACATCGCGCCCGTCCGCAGGTCTGACACGAAGGGCCACAACCCCATCACGCACGGATGGCCCGGCACCATGAGGTTCACCGCGGTCAGCGCCGAGAGACACTCCGCGAGGGCCTGCGCCAGTGACCCGGCGAGTGCGGCGGGTGACGTCGCACCGGCCTGCCCGGCGGACAGCAGGTTGATCGGCATGCCCATCTCGACCTGGGCGACCATGCAGTTCGTCGACTCCTCCGCGTAGCGGAGGGGCGGCACGACGAAGGTGTTGTTGGCCGCGACGAACGGTCGCTTGCGGAACTCCCCCACCCCCCCGGCGAGCATGTCGTACATCTCCACGGTCTCGTAGACGTGCTCTCGCTCGAACCAGGACGTGCCGACCGGTTTGCCGGTGCCGATCGTCGCGCCGTACGCCGTGTTGAGATCGAGGAGGCGGGCGTCCTCCTGGTCGCGGGCGACCACGGTGCGCACGAGGAAGTGGATGTTGTCCAGGGTGTCGACGAGTCGGGCGGTGTCGTAGACGTCCTGGGCGGTGCTGTGGCGGAACGTGTTCGTCGCGTAGTCATGCATCAACACGGCGGCCCCGGCCGTGCCGAAGTGGACCTTGTCGCCGCCCACCTCGATCGAACGGTCGTCGTCGAAGCCGTGCCAGACCCACTCCGTGCGCGCCGTGCGGATCGCGTTCTCCACGATCCCCTTCGGGAAGTAGAGACGGTCGTCGTCAACGTGTCCGCCGGCCTCGGTGACCACCTGGACGAACTCGGGCACCGGTGAACCCATGCCGACGTTCTCGAGCAGCCACAGCGCCGTGTCGTAGATCTGCTGCATGTCGGACTCCGACAGCGGCCGGTACTTCCCGCCCGCGAGCCCGGGCCGCACGGCCCGCTCGTCGACCGCGATCGGGGCAGCCCGCTCCGCGAGACGACCGGCCCGGCCGCCGGAGCGACGACGACGGGGCTCCTCGGTCATGCCCCGCTAGCTCCGCAGCGCCACGTTGGTCGGGTCGTAGGCCGGCTCGCCCAGGACCGTGGCGGTTCGGCGGTCGCCGAGCATGTCGAGCTCGAAGGTCGACCCCGGCGCCTCGTAGTCAGGATGTACGTAGACGAAGCCGAGCGACCGGCCGACCGTGTGTCCGAACGCCCCGCTCGTGCCGATCCCCATCACCTCGCCGTCGTGGCCGTACGCCGGCTCGTTGCCGAGGAGATCGGAGGGTCCATCCTCGATCTCGCAGTGCACGAGCACCATCGAAAGCGGCTCGGCCTGGTCCCGGCGGGCGATGGTCGCCGCCTTGCCGATGAACTCGCCGTCGAAGTCCACGAAGCGCTCGAGCCGCGCTTCGATGGGTGTGATCTCGGTGGTGAGCTCGCTCCCCCAGGCCTTGTAGCCCTTCTCGATGCGCATCACGTTCATGGCGTAGGACCCGAAGTGGACGAGCCCGTGTGGCTCACCCGCCTCGACGATCGCGTCATAGAGGGCATCCATCCGCCCGATCGGCATGTGCAGCTCCCACCCGAGCTCACCGACGTAGCTGACCCGTAGCGCCTTGCACGACACCCCGGCGACATCGATCTCGCGGGCGGTGAGCCAGCGGAACGACTCGTTCGTGAGGTCCGCGTCGGTGAGCGTCTGCAGGAGCTCGCGGGACTTCGGTCCGGTCACGCCGAGCAGGCCGAGCTCGTCGGTCACGTCGGCGACCGTGACGTCCTCGCCGTCGAGGATGTGGTCGTTGAGCCAGTCCTCGTCGTGCGTGGTGCCCATGATCGCGGAGTTCAGGTAGAAGCGATCGTCGGCGAAACGAGTGATCGTCATCTCGCATTCGATACCGCCCAGCTCGGTGAGCATGTGGACCAGGCGCATGCCGCCCGTCTTCGCGGGGATCCTGTTGGCCGACACGCGATCGAGCAGGGCCGCGGCATCGGCGCCGGTCACCTCGAACTTGGCGAACGCGGTCAGATCCGCGATGCCGACGCGCTCACGCGTGCCCCTTACTTCCTCCGCCACGATCGGGAACGCGTTCGAACGCAGGAACGTGTGCTTCTCGGGCTCGCCGTAGTACTGCGGCCGCTCCCAACCGTAGACCTCCTGCCACTGGGCGCCGCGGGCGTCGAGCTTGTCGTGGATCGGCGTGGTCTTCTGCTTGCGAGCCGCCGGGAGGTTCTCGCCCGGGAGCCGGGCCTGGTACATCTCGTGGTATTCCTCGATCGCCTTCTCGAAGGCGAACACGCCCTGCGGTCCGGTGTGATCGCCGAAGCGACGGGGATCCATCCCTCGCACGTTGATCTCGGTCTGACCGTGCACCATCCACTGGGCGAGGTACTTCCCGGCGCCGGGGCCCTGGGTGATCCCGATCGACGCACCGTTGCAGTGCCAGTAGTTGCGCAGACCGGGCGCGGGCCCCATCAGGTAGCCCGAGTCGGGCGTGTGGGTAATCGGTCCGGAGACGACCTTCTTGATGCCGGCATCGGCCCACGCCGGCACCCGATCCAGTGCGATCGTGAGGCAGTCCGCGATCGCGTCCATGTCGGGCGGCGTGAGATGGAAGTCGAGCTTCCAGTCGATGCCGTCGACGCCGTAGGTCTGCGCCCCGGAGGTCTCGTAGGGCCCGATGAGCAGGCCGTCGATCTCGCGCCGGTAGTACGACGACGAGATCGGGTCACGGGTGACCGGCGGTTCGAAGCCGAGCTCCTTCATCGCGTCGAGCGGCTCGGTGATGATGTACTGGTGGATCACCGAGACGATCGGCACGTCGAGGCCCACCATCGCGCCGAGTTGCGGGGCGTAGCAGCCGGCCGCGTTCACGACGTGTTCGCAGACGATCCGGCCCTTCTCGGTGATGACCTCCCAGCGGCCGTCGGGCAGCTGGTTCATGTCGGTGACCCGGTTGTGGCGTTCGATCTCGCAGCCGAGGAGGCGAGCGCCCTTGGCCATGGTCATCGTGGTGCCGGTGGGGTCCGCCCATCCGTCGTGCGGCGTGTAGAAGCCGGTCTGCACGTCATCGATGTTCTCGAAGAGCGGGTTGAGCTCCCTGATCTCCTTCGGGGAGATGATGTGGCTCTCGAGCCCGAGCTGCTCCAGCTGGGCGTGGACCTGCTTGTGCCAGAGCACCTCCTCGTCGGTGATGGCGAAGCGGATCGCGCCGCACCCGTGCCACCCGGACGACAGTCCCGTCTCCTCCTCGATCCGCGGATAAAGCGAGATGGCCTCCTGGTGGACCTTCGCCAT
>BQJV01000145.1 GCA_021604885.1 Acidimicrobiales bacterium | reverse complement strand
CTTCGACGTCCACACGCACCACGTGATGCCCGAGGGTGTGTGGCGGGACAATGCCGACCGCATCGAGTCGATGATCACCCGCCTCGTGCCGTCCGGCTGCGGCGAGGGCGACCGCCACGAGTGCCTCAATCGCGTCAGCTACATCACGAACATGTTCCTGGGCAGCGACACCACGTTTGCCCTGCTCACCGATGTTCCCAACTCTGGGCCGCTCGACGCCCCGCTCCCCTTCGACGACAAGGTCGGTACGGCGGAGCTCATGGAAGCGATCACGGTTGCCGGCCAGTCCCGCGTGCTCATCCACGACGTGATCGCACCGAACTTCGGCGACCTGTCGAACCGACTCGACGGTATGACCCGCACGGCCGACACCGGCCGGGTGGCGGCATTCAAGGTGTACACCGCATGGGGCCCGGGCAACGAGGGGTACTCCATGGTGGACCCCGATATCGGGCTCCCGGTGATCGACCACATGCGGGATCTCGGCGTCACCACACTCTGCGGGCACAAGGGGCTGCCGCTCCAGGAGTTCGACCGCCGTTTCAACGGGCCGGATGACCTCTGCGCCGCCGCTGCCCTGTATCCGGACATGAACTTCGTGATCTACCACTCGGCCTACGAGACCCAGACCGTGGAGCGCGCGTACGACCCGAACCGCACCGCCACCGGGGTGAACTCGCTGGTCAAGGCCATGGACGACCACGGCATCGAGCCGAACACGAACGTGTGGTGCGAGCTCGGCACGGCGTGGCGCGAGGTGATGGGCGACCCCACCGAGGCAGCCCACATGCTCGGCAAGCTGCTCACCCGGGTCGGCGCCGATCGGGTGATGTGGGGCACCGACGCCATCTGGCTCGGCTCGCCCCAGCGCCAGATCGAGGCGTTCCGCGCCTTTCAGATCACCGAGGCGTTCCAGGAGACTCACGGCTACCCGGCCCTCACGGACGACCTCAAGGCGAAGGTCTTCGGATTCAACGCCGCGTCACTCTTCGGCGTCGATCCCGAGGGCATCACCTGCGCCATCGACCAGGATCTCCTCACGGCGAGCCGGGGCGAACTCGAGGTGCTCGTCGACGACGGGCTCGTGCCCAACCCGTACGAGCCGATCGGCTACGTCACCCGCCGTCAGATCCTCAACTGGTGGAACCAGTTCCCGGAGCCCGTCTTCCCGGCGTGACGCGGCGCAGGGCTGGTGGCTACGGTCGGCCGGTCGCCTGAGAGGACCTGCCCATGAACCGCCGCCAGATCGTGCCCATTTTCGCGCTGCTGACCCTGTTCGCCGCGTCGTGCGGCGACGACGCGAATGAGGCCGCGGACGAGCCGACGACGACAACGACGACCACCACCACGGCCGCGATCACGTCGACCACCCTCCAAGCACCGGCGACGACGAGCACGACCGAGGCAGCGGCGCCGGAGTGGGTCTCCCACCTCGCCGGGCCGGAGTGCATGTGTGCCGACGGCAGCGAGTACTACATCCACACCCGCGCCGCCGATCCCGACAAGGTGATGCTCTACTTCCAGGGCGGTGGAGCCTGCTTCACGGAACAGATGTGTGACTTCGAGAACGGCACCTACAAGGTGACGACCGGCGAGGACGATCATCCGGGCGATGGCGGCAGTGGCATCTTCGACTACGACAACCCGCTCAACCCGCTGGCCGACTGGTCGGTCGTCTTCGTGCCCTACTGCTCAGGCGACGTGTTTCTGGGCGACGCCACCACCGCCTACGGGGACTTGACGGTCGAGCACAACGGCTTCCGCAACGCGATGCACGGCCTGGACCACGTCGTCGAGAACTTCGGCGATGCGTCGCAGCTCCTCGTGACCGGCTCGAGCGCCGGCGGCGTACCCGCTCCCCTCTTCGGTGGCCTCGCGTCCGATCGCATGAGCGAGGACACGGACATCGCCGTGCTCTCGGACGCGTCGGGCGGCTACGCCACGAGTCCGCTCCAGAACCAGTTCATCGGCAACCTCTGGGGATCGACGAACAACATTCCGGACTGGCCGGTCGTCGCCGACATCGAGCCCGTGGAGTGGGGCATTCCCGACCTGTTCCGCTTCGCCGGCGCCCACGACCCAGATCTGCGGATGGCTCGGTTCGACAACGCGTTCGACAACGTGCAGGTGAGTTTCTCCGCCATGGCGGGGCTCGACGGCGGCCTCCTCGAAGTCCTCGACTTCAACGAGGCACTCGTGGAGGACGACGGTGTCGACCTGCAGGTGTATGTCGCGCCAGGCACCTCCCACACCATCCTCGGCCGACCCGAGGTCTACACCGAGACCGTCGAGGGCGTGGTCTTCGTCGACTGGTTGACCGAGTTCGTCAACGGCGGCGCCCCTGGCGACGTCCACTGCACCGAGTGCGGTGACGGCGCCGAGAGCTGGGCCGGCTACGGCGCCTTGATGACGTCGTTGAAGTCGAACTCGAAGAGTGAGCCGACGATCTGATACCCGTCGGCCACGCCCTCGTAGGAGCCGAAGGTCGAGTAGAAGGCGAAGCCCATGAGGCAGGCGCCGAAGATCGTCAGGTTCTTCATGAAGTTCGGCATCTGCATCATCTGTGCCTCACCCTCCATCTTCCAGAACGGGTGGATCGTGAAGGCCGCGATCATCACCAGCACGCCGGTCAGGAGGAACGCCAGGTCGGTGAAGATGCCGAGGGCGATCGCGATGCCGCCGAGCCCGAAGAAGACGCCGCTGATCTGACCCATCAGCTTGGCGTTGGGGAGGCCGGCCCCCTCGGCTGTGGCCGTGGTGCTCTCCTCGTCGGCGAGCTGACCGATCCCACTGCCGATGAAGATGACCGAGAAGACGATTCGTCCGAGTAGTAGCACGATCTCCATGAGAGACCCCTTTCGTCGCTGAACCGATTCTTGCACTGCCGGGGTCCCCCACTGGCGGACTCGCCCGCGCCAATGGCCCGCGGATAGCGTGGTGAACGATCGCTAACTTCTGTGGAGACGAGATGTCCGACGCTGCACTTGCCGACCTGACCGAAGAGGAATTCCGCACCCGGTGCCGGGACTTCCTGGACGAGCACGCCACGGGCATCCAGCTCGACGGCGACGGTGATTCGGGCGGACGGAAGCGTCTCGCGGCGGGCAAGGCGTTCCAGTCGGCGCTCTTCGAGGCCGGACTCGCCGGGCTCACCTACCCCACGGAGTTCGGCGGCGCCGGGCTCACGAAGGACCACGAGCGCTGGTGGCGTGAGGAATACGCCAACTACCCGAACATGACGTTCGAGTTCACGATCTCCCACGGCATGTGCCTGCCGATGCTCGCCGAATACGGCACCGACGACCAGAAGCGCGCCTACCTCGCCGACAACATCTCCGGCGACAAGATCTGGTGCCAGATGTTCTCCGAGCCGGGCGCCGGCTCCGATGTCGCCTCGCTGCAGACGAGAGCGGTGCAGGACGGCGACACGTGGGTCCTCAACGGCCAGAAGGTGTGGACCACCCTCGCCCACGTCAGTGAGTACGGCGTCGTCATCGCACGGACCGATCCCGAGGTGGCGAAGCACGCCGGCATCTCGATGTTCATCGTGCCGATGGACGCCGAGGGCGTCGAGGTTCGTCCGATCCACCAGATCGACGGCGGGAGCCACTTCAACGAGATCTTCTTCACCGACGTGAGCATCCCCGCCGAGAACCTCCTCGGCGATCTCAACAACGGCTGGAACATGGCCACGGCGATGCTCATGTACGAACGCGTCGCGATCGGCTCCGGCGCGACCGCCGGCATCAAGCACGAGCGTGCCGATTCACTCATCGAGGAGGCGCAGAAGCGTGGCCTCATCGACAACCCGACACTTCGTCAGAAGCTGATGAAGATCTACATCAAGGAGACCTGCCACTCCATGGTCTCGATGCGCACCCGGGCCGAGATGCAGGCGGGCAAGACGCCCGGCCCCGGCGGTTCCATCGGCAAGCTCTTCAGCACGCTCATCATGAACGAGGTGCGTGACGTCTCGATGGAGATCGTCGGCGCGTCGGGTGTCGCATGGGAAGGCGACCACGGCGGGGGCTGGCAACGCGCGGCGCTCACCGGTCTCCAGGGCGGCATCGCCGGCGGCACGAACGAGATCCAGAAGAACATCATCGGTGACCGCGTGCTGGGCCTCCCCCGCGACATCAGTGTCGACAAGGGTGTGCCGTTCAAGGATCTGAAGGTCGGCACCCAGAAGTCGACGGACTAGCAGCAGGGTCTACGAGACGCAGGCACGCACGGCCTCGGTGAGGCCCATCGTGCGCGGATCGCCGACGAGCGACCCGCTCATCTGGTTCATGACGTAGCCGTAGCCGATCCCGAGATCGGGGTCGGCGAAGCCGATCGAACCGCCCGCGCCCGCGTGGCCGTACGCCTTCGGGCCCGTCAGCGGCAGTACGCCGTCGTAACACATGAACCCCATGCCGAACTTCGTCTCCATGACGAGACACTTGTCGTTGCCGGAGGTGACGATCTCGGTGGCGGTCGTCCGAGTGGCGTCGTTCATCAACTGCACGCCGTCGACCGAGCCGATGGTGGCGGCGTACATGCGAGCCAGCGAGGAGGCGTTCGTGATGCCATTGGCCGCAGGAATCTCCGAAGCGTGGACTTCCCGGGTGTTGAACGTGTTGCCTTCCTCGCTCACGCCGAACATGCCATCGAGGCTGAGGGCGCGCCCTCCCAGGGTGTCCGGACCCATCACCGCCAGCATGAGCTCGAGTTCGATCGGGTCGGATGGGGGCGGTGAGGTGATCAGCGGCGCGACCCGTGCCTCGTCGCTCTCCGGAAGACCGATCCAGAAGTCGATGCCCAAGGGCTGGGCCACGTTCTCCTGGAGGAAGGCGCCGAGTCGCTGTCCGCTGATGCGCTTGACGACCTCGCCGACCAACCAGCCGTAGGTGAGTGCGTGGTAGCCATGGCCGCCGTCGAACTCCCACAGCGGCGCTTGCGCGGCGAGGGCCTCCACGATCGGGTCGATGGCCAGCACCTCGGCCAGCGGCGGCGGATTGTCGACGCTGACGAGGCCGCCCTTGTGGCTCATCATCTGGGCCACGGTCAGCTCGCCCTTGCCGGCGGCGGCGAACTCCGGCCAGTACTGCGCCACCGGCGCGTCATAGTCGAGCTGACCGCGCTCGTGCAGCATCGCCGCGCAGATCGCAGCGGCACCCTTGGTCGTGGAGAAGACGAGCTGCAGGGTCGATTCGTCGTAGGCGCGGCTCGTGGCCGCATCGGCGATGCCCCCGGTGATGTCGACCACGGGCCGACCGTCGACATACAGACAGAAGCCCGCGCCGACCTCGCCGTGCTCCGCGAAGTTCGCAGCGAACGCGTCCGCTACCTTTCCGAATCCCTCATCGACCTGACCGCGGATCTCCGTCATCGCTCCTGCTCCATCGTCGGGGTGCCTGCACTCTGACACAGAGGGGCGAAGGGCGCCCGAGTTGCCAACCTCCGCGTGGCCGGGTCAACTGAGCCATGCGCGTCAGCCCGGTGCTTCTGGCCCTCGTCCTCGTCGTCTCCGCCTGTGGCGACGACGGCGACACGTCGCCCGCGACGTCGACGACGGGATCGAGCACGACGTCGACGACAAGCGCGTCGACAACGACGGCACCGACCACCACGGCTCCCGCCGAGTCGCTCCCGTATGTTCCCGGCGACGACTGGGAGACCGTCGACGCCGACACGGCGGGCTTCGACGCCGCCGGTCTCTCTGCCGCGACGCAGCTCGCCGAGGACCGGCAGTCCCACTGTCTGCTCGTGCTTCGGGAGGGGCGGATCGTGCACGAGTGGTACGGGGACGGCGCGTCGGCGGACGACGACTTCTCCGTCTTCAGCGTGACGAAGTCCGTATCCGCGGCCATCGTCGGATCGGCTGTCCGCGCGGGCCATCTCGCCGTCGACGAGCCGGCCAGCACGTACCTCGACGAGTGGGTCGGCACGGATTCCGAGTCGGTCACGATCGAGCAGATCCTGCAGAACATCTCCGGCCGCCTGTACGACCCGGTTCCGGATCTCTTCGAGCTCGGCAACCAGCCGGACATGACGACGCACTCGATCGGGCTGACCCAGGAGCGCGACCCCGGCACCGCGTGGTTCTACAACCAGTCCGCGATCCAGACCCTCGAAGCGATCGTGGAGCGAGCGACCGGCGAGGACACCGGCGAGTTTGCCGAGACAGCCCTGTTCGACCCGATCGGCATGGACGTCGCCTACTCGCGGGACGACGCCGGCAACCTTCCGATGTTCGCCGGGCTCCGCGCCGGCTGCCGCGACCTCGGCCGGTTCGCGCTCCTGACCGCGCGGGGTGGCGCCTGGGGCGGCACGCAGCTGATCGGGGCCGATTACATGGCGGCGGCGATCACCGGCACTGAGATCAACAACGCCTACGGCTATCTCTACTGGCACAACGCCGAGCCCGGCACGTGGGACCACACGAATCCGGGGCGGGACCGCGCCGAGCGGTTCTGGCCCGACCTGCCGATCGACGCGTACGGCGCGAACGGTCTCGGCGAGCAGTTCGCGACCGTGTTCCCGACCGAGGACGTCATCGTCGTGCGCATCGGAGCGCCGGCCGGGGTGCAGGGCTACGAGGGTGTGCTCGCCAACGACCTCGCCGCCGCGGTGTACGACGCGATCGTCAGTTGAAGCGGGGGTCAGACCCCAGTTGAAGCGGCGAGGAGATCTTCGGAGACCGTCCAGAGGCGGGCGGCGGCAGCATCGTCGCGGGCGGTCTTGCGGGGCTTCTTGATCCGGGACTTGACGAAATACTCGCCGGTGACGCCGTCGAGCTCCGGCGCGGTCGCCGCCCAGACGGACGTGCGGGCGCCCTTCTCGGGGGTCAGGAAGAATCGACTCACCGCCGGCCACACGATGTTGCTGAGGCGTGACGCCTCCGTGTCGCGCCCGAGCCTCGTGCGCACGGCGCCGGGATGGACGCAGTTCACGGTCACCTGGTCAGCCGGCAATCGCTTCGCGAGCTCGTGCGTGTGCAGCATGTTGGCGAGCTTCGACCGGGAGTAGACCGCCATCCCGCGGGCGGCGCCGAATCGGCCCGACGCTGCCATGAGGTCGTCGAAGTCGAGCCCCTTCGTGAACTGGTGGGCGTCCGACGCCACGATGACGATTCGAGCCGGGGCGGACGCCTCCAGCAGCGGGAGCAGCGACTGGACCAGCTGGAAGTGCCCGAGATGGTTCACCCCGAAGGTGAACTCGTGGCCGTCGGCGGTGAGCCGACGCTCGGTGAGCACGACGCCCGCATTGTTGATGAGCACGTCGAGCCGGTCGAAGTCGGTCGAGAATTGCTCCGCAAAGGACCGGACCGCCGCCAGGTCGTCCAGGTCGAGACGACGATGGCTGATCACCGAGCCGGGCGAGGCCGCGGTGACGTCGGCGACAACCTCGTCGCCCGCCGCCGGGCTGCGAGCGGTGAACACCACCTCGGCACCGCGCGCCGCGAGCTCCGCGACCGTCGCTCGGCCGATCCCGGTGGTGCCGCCGGTGACCAGCACCCGCTTTCCCTCGATGTTCCACGTCATGGGCGCG